>CANJSR010000134.1 GCA_947476855.1 Acetobacteraceae bacterium | reverse complement strand
GTCGGCGGCGCCGCGTCGCATTTGCGCGAAGAAGATCACGGCGATCCCGGTCATCAGCACGGTCCAGCAAAGGCCGAAAGCCGCAAGCTCTCCGCCCTGCCCGTTCACGTACTGGTCGAAGATCGCCACCGCGATGACCTTGGAGGTCGGGCTGGCCAGCAACACCGCGATCGCCAGTTCCTTGTTGGCGATCAGGAAGATGAACAGCCACCCCGCGATCAGCGCCGGACTGAGCAGAGGGGCCACGATCCGCCGAAGCGTCGTCATCGCCCCCGCGCCCGCCACGCCGGCCGCTTCCTCCAGTTCCTTGTGCAATTGCAGCACGCCGGAATAGACGTAACGCATGCCGAACGGCATGTAGCGGATGACGTAGGCGATCACGATGATCCACAGCGAGCCATAGATCGGCAGCGGCACGCGCAGATAGACCTCCATCACCGCGACGCCGAGGCAGATGCTGGGGAAGACGAGCGAGATCGTCGCCAACTGGTCCAGCACCCGCCCGCCCGGACCGTTGCGCGCGGCGATCCAGCCGGCCAAAGCGGTCAGCAGCATGACCACGGTCGCCGCGCCGGCGGCCACGGTGATGCTGTTCACGGCCAGTTCGGTATAGCCGCCGACGGTGAACACGGCCTTGAAGTTGTCGAGCGTCAGCAAGGGAATGCCGCTGAGGCCGAAGCTTTTCGGAAACGGCAACAGCGACATCCAGATCAGCGTGATCAGCGGCAGGACCAGCACGATCATGAAGTTGAAGATGATGATGGCCCCGGCAATCCAGCGGCCCGTGCCCAGGTCGAAGGGCCGCGGGCGGTAGCCCTTGCCGGTGACGGAGGCGAAGCGTTCGGCGTTCCGCGACAGCCGACCGTAATAATACAGCAGCACGGCCATGATCGCGACCATGACGACCGAGAAGGCCGCCGCGTAGCCAAGATCGGGCGGCACGTGGATCGTCGCCGCGTAGACATCCGTCGTCAGCACGTAAAGGCGCGCGGGCATGCCGACCAGGGCCGGAACCTCGAAGGCGCCGATCGAGCGGATGAAGACGAACAGCGACAGGGCCAGCAACGCGGGCTTGGCCAGCGGCAGGGACACCCGGCGCAGCGTGTCGAACACGGTCGCCCCGCTCATGCGCGCCGCTTCCTCCATGTCCGCGTTGGCCGCGCGGAAGGTGGCGCCGAGCATGAGGAAGACGAGGGGAGACCAGAGGAAACCCTCGATGAGGATCATGCCGGTCATGGAATGGACGTTGAACAGGTTGTCGTCCGCGCCGGTGATGATGCGGTACAGGTCGTTCAGCGGCCCGACCTTGCCCAGCAGGAACAGCCAGGCGATGACGTGCAGGATGAAGGGCGTGCCCATCGAGATGATGGTCGCCAGGTAGGCCAGCACCTTGAAGGGGGCGTTCGTCCGCTCGACCAGCCAGGCCAGCACGCCGCCGGTCAGCAGCGACAGGATCGTGCTGCCGATGGCGAAGACGATGCTGTTCCACGCACTTTCGACCGCGCGCTTATCGGCCAGCAGCTTGGCGAAGTGACCCAGCGTGACGCCGGTGATCTCTCCGATCGCGTCCTGCTCGGTGAAGCTGTCGAGGAACAGGATCCACAGCGGCGGCAGCATCAGCAGGGCCAGCACGACCAGCAGGATGCCCGCGATCAGCCGCCGCGGGTCCCCGCTCAGCCAGCTTGTCTTGGGGTTGGCCCTCGCGGCGGCCGACGCCGCGGCCGCCGTCGAGGACGCTGTCACTTGAACAGCTCGTTATAGATCGCGATCATCTTCGGCACTTCGACACGCGCTTCCTCGGGCGTGATCACGCCGATCGCGAACTTGCCGATTTCCGGCACCAGGTCGGGGTTCTTGATGGGGATTTCCGGATCGGCCGGCATGTAGTCATTGGCCGCGAAGATCACCTGGGCTTCCTTGGTCAGTAGGAATTCCATCAGCAGCTTGGCGGCGTTCGGGTGCGGAGCGTTCTTCACGATCCCGGCCGGATTGGCGGTGAACACCATCGGCGGCATCTTCAGCCACTGCACAGGCGCGCCCTTGGCGGCGCTGATGGTGGAGTGATAACTCAGCGTCATCAGCGCCAGCGGGTATTCACCGGCGATCACCTTGTCCAGCACGACGCGCTGCGCGGCTGGGATGGTCACGGGCTTCTGCTTGGCGAAGGCGCGCAGATACTCCATCCCCTTCTCCTGGCCCATCGAGCGCAGGATGTTGATCATGAAGCCCGGCGGGCCACCGGCCGTCAGGTCATAGGTCCAGGCGATCTTGCCCTGCCACTTGGGATCGAGCAGCGCCTCGTACGTCTGCGGCACTTCCTCGGGCTTCAGGAGAGAGGTGTTGTAGGCGGCCGTGTAGTAATAGACGTTCGGTGATGTCCACAGCCCGGACGGGTCCTTGCGCGACGCCGGATAGCGTTCGGCCTCCTTCGGGCGGAACACATCGACCAGCTTGGCATCCAGCAGCGGGTTCAACGCCGAGACACCGTCGAACATGTCCGCCAGGGGGCGGCGGGCACGGGCCTCGTTGATGATCTTCAGCGCATTGTCGTTCCCGGCGGCGCGGGAGTACTGGACCTTGATCCCGGGGTACTTCGCCTCGAACGCCTCGACCAGCGGGCGTACGATCTGATTGACGATCATGCCCGTATACCAGACGACGGTGCCTTCCTTGCGGGCAGCCTCGACCATGGCAGGGTCGACGGTCTGTGCCCCCGCGGGGCCGGCGAGCATGCCCAACATCAGCCCGGCGGTGAGGATTCGTCTCGTGAACATTGTTTCCCCCTGTTCCTTATGCCGCCCAGTGTGGCCCTATTGGGATGGCGCCTCAAGCACTCGAGGGGAAACAACCATGCGCGCACGCCCTGTCTTGCCGATCGCCCTGATCGCGGTCCTGTCCCTTGCTGCCTGCGGTGACGTTCCGCCGCGTCTGAAGGAGGCCCCGCCGCTCACGGCCTCCGTCGCCTGCGCGGTCGGCGGAGAGAACGTGGTGGGCCGAGCCTACCGGAACCCGATCGCGACGATCGTGATGAACAATGATGGGGGCTGGTGCTGGATGATGAGTTCGGAAAGCAACCGGGGCATGCCCTATGGCCCGTATCTGAAGGTTACCCGCCCGCCGCAGTACGGGACCGTCCAGATTGACGTGCTGGAAGCCCAGACCCGTGTCGCCTACCGCCCCAACCCGGGCTTCACCGGCACCGACGCGTTCGAGACCCGCAGCATGGAAGTGGGCTTCGAGGTCGATTACCGGGTCACCGTCAGCAAGTGAACACGCTGGGCGCGCATGTCCGGGACCTCTGGCGGCTCGATCCCGGGTTCCTGACCGTCAATCACGGCTCCTTCGGCGCGACTCCGCTCGCGGTGCTGGCCGAACAGCAGGCCTGGCGCGACCGGATGGAGGCGCAGCCATCCCGCTTCATGCGGACGGTGCTGCCCGGCGCGCTGCGGGCGGCGGCCGAACGGCTGGCTGGCTTCATCGGCGCGCGCGGGGACGACGTGGTGTTCGTCGACAACGCGACGGGCGGCTGCAACGCGGTCCTCCGGTCACTGCGGCTGCGCGCTGAACAGGAGGTCCTGGTCCTGTCGCACGGCTATGGCGCGGTGCGGAACACGGTCCGCTTCGTGACCGAGCGGGCGGGCGCGCGCATGACCGAGGCGGTGCTTCCCTTCCCGCGCCCGACCGCGGACGCGGTGTTGGATGCCGTCGCGGCGGCGCTGACGCCCGAGACGCGGCTGGCGGTGATCGACCACATCACCTCGGCCAGCGCCCTGGTGCTGCCGGTGGCCCGGATCGCCGCCCTGTGCCACGAACGGGGCGTGCCGGTGCTGGTGGATGGCGCGCATGCCGCGGGGCAGATCGACCTCGACGTCCCGGCGACCGGCGCTGATTGGTACACCGGCAACTGCCACAAATGGCTCTGCGCGCCCAAGGGCAGCGCGTTTCTCTGGAGCGCGCCGGGACGCCAGGCGGGGCTGCATCCGACGATCATCTCGCACGGCTTCGAGCAGGGCTATCTGGCGGAATTCGACTGGACCGGGACGCGCGATTTCTCCGCCATGCTGGCGGTGCCGGCGGCGATCGATTTTCATGAGCGGCTGGGCGGGGTGGCGCTGCGGCAACGCAACCGCGCCATGGCCCTGGCCGCGACAAGGCTTTTGGTAGAACGGCTGGGTACGGAAGCCGGCGCGGACCCGTCCATGATGGCGGCGATGGGACTGGTGCGGCTGCCAGGGCCGCCTGATCGCGTCGGACCATTGCGCGACCACCTGCTGGCAGCCGGCACCGATGTGCCGGTCCATGTGCTGGACGGCGCGATCTGGCTTAGACTGTCCGCATTCGCCTACAATGACGTCAACGACTATGAACGACTGGCCGAACTGTTGGCCGGCATTCGCTGGGGGGAACTGGCATGAGCGTCGAATTCATTGGCATGATCCATCATAAGCAGGGCTCGGAAATCCGCCCCGCCGGCCCGATGGTGCTGGATCGCGGCTACATCAAGGACTTCGCCCAGGCGGCGGAGGCCGGCGGCTTTGACCGCATCCTGATCGGCTACTTCGCCGACGGGGCCGACGGGTTCCTGGTCGGCGCCCTCGCCGCGCAATACACCGAACGGCTGGGCATGCTGGTCGCGCACCGGCCTGGGTTCATCTCCCCCCCGGTCGCCGCGCGGAAATTCGCCACGCTGGACCAGATCACCGGCGGGCGCGTGGCCATGCATGTCATCACCGGGGGCGAGGATTCCGAGATGCTGCGCGACGGCGATGTCTCCACCAAGGAAGACCGCTATGCCCGCACCGATGAATACCTGGATGTGCTGAAGAAGATCTGGACCGACCCCGCCCCGACCGTCGACCACGAGGGCCGGTTCTACACGATCAAAGGCGCATCCACGACGCTGCGGTGCTTCCAGCAGCCGCGCATCCCGATCTTCTTCGGCGGCGCGTCCGAGGCCGCGATCGCGGTCGCCGGAAAGCACGCCGATGTGTACATGCTGTGGGGCGAAACCCACGCCCAGGTGCGCGACATCACCACCCGCCTGCGGGCCGAGGCGGCGAAGCATGGCCGCACCATGCGGTTCAGCCTGTCATTCCGCCCCGTCCTCGCCCCGACCGAGGATGAAGCCTGGGCGCGCGCCGAACGGATCAAGCAGCGGATCATCGACCTCCGCGCCAAGGCCGGCCTGGTGACGAAGGAACCGGCGAACGAAGGCTCGAAGCGCCTGCTGGCCGCCGCCGCGCAGGGCGAACGGCTGGACAAACGCCTCTGGACCGGTGCCGCCCTGGCGACCGGCGCGCGCGGCAACACGACCGGCCTGGTCGGCACGCCGATGCAGGTGGCCGAGGCGCTGGTCGAATACTACGACATGGGTGTCGATACGTTCCTGGTGCGCGGCTTCGATCCGTTGGATGACAACATCGAATACGGCCGATCGCTGGTGCCGCTGACCCGGCAACTGATCGCCGAACGAGAGGGTCAGAGGACCGCCGCCGAATAGGCGCGGGCTTTGACCGTTCGGCTTTCCACCCGATCATCGATCGTCCCGTCCACGCTTCCGGCTGAGTACGGCTCCATGGCTGATCTGTCCCTGGATACGGGCCTGTCCCGCCCCGCCTCCTCCATCCCCGACGCCGGGTGGTTCGCTCGGCGTCTCGCCCGCCTGCTGCTGTCGCGCATCCGCATCGGGCGGCTGACCATCGTCAGCCCGTCCGGCATCCGGCTGTCCAGCCTGCCGGTGGAGCCCGGACCGGAGGGTATCCTGGTGCTGCATCGCTGGCGCACGCTGCGTCGGCTGCTGCTGCAAGGGGATATCAGCTTCGCCGAGGCCTATATGGACGGCGACTGGTCCAGCCCCGACCTGCCGTCGCTGGTCGAACTGGCCGCGCGCAACGCGCCCACGTTGAACCCCTCGATCGACGGGCATCCGCTGTCGCGCCTGTGGAACCGCGTCCGGCACCGGTGGAACGACAACTCCCTGGCCGGCAGCCGGCGGAACATCACCTATCACTATGACCTCGGCAACGATTTCTACCGGTGCTGGCTGGATCGGGGGATGACGTATTCCTCGGCCCTGTATGCGACCGGGGCCGAGGCGCTGGAGGACGCGCAGACCGCCAAGCAGGACCGCGCCATCGCCCTGATGCAGCTGACAGGACGGGAAAGCGTGCTGGAAATCGGCTGCGGCTGGGGCGGCCTGGCGGAGCGGATCGCGGCCACGACCGGATGCCATGTGACCGGCCTGACCCTGTCCCCCGCCCAGCTTGCCCATGCGACGGACCGCCTGCGCGACGCGGGGCTGGAGGGGCGGACGGCCCTGCATCTGCGGGACTATCGGGATGAGGCCGGGACCTACGACCGCATCGTCTCGATCGAGATGCTGGAAGCCGTGGGTGAAGCCTACTGGCCGAGCTACTTCGGGACGCTGCATGACCAGCTGAGGAGCGGGGGGATCGCGGTCCTGCAGGGGATCACGATCGCCGAGGACCGCTACGACGCCTATCGGGCCTGCACCGACTTCATCCAGCACTACATCTTCCCGGGCGGCATGCTGCCGACCCAGACCGGGATGCGCGAGCAGACCGAGGCCGCGGGGCTGCGGCTTGTCTCGGTCGAGACTTTCGGGCAGAGCTACGCCCGTACCCTGGCGGAATGGCGCCGGCGTTTCCACGACGCCTGGCCCGAGATCGAGCGGCAGGGCTTCGACACCCGATTCCGCCGGATGTGGGATTACTATCTGGCCTATTGCGAGGGCGGCTTCCGGTCCGGCGCCATCGATGTCGGGCTCTATACGCTGGAGAAGCCGTGAACCTTTCCCGAAGGGCGTTGCTGTCCGGTCTTGGCGGATCCGCTTTCGCGCGTGCCGCCTGGGCCCAGCCCGCGGATGGGCGGGACCTGATGTTTCGCGTCCTCCGCAATGACGGGCAGATCGGCACGCATCGGCTGACCTTTGCCGTGACGCAGGGTGCCCTGACGGTCCTGGTCGCGACCGACATCAAGGTGGGCGTCGGCCCCATCACCGTCTATCGCTATACCCACCGAGCCGAGGAACGCTGGCAGGCCGGGACTTTCGTGTCCCTGGACGCCGAGACCAACGACAATGGCACCATGGCCCGCACCACCGTCCGGCGGGAGGCCGAGTGGCTGGACGTGCAGGGCCAGAAGGCGTCCCGATACCAGGCACCGCTGACCGCCCTGCCGCTGACCCACTGGAACCAGGCGATGCTCGATGGGCCGATGATCAGCGCCCAGACAGGGGAGTTGCTTCGCCCGGTGGTGGCTCGGGTCGGTCCGGGACGGGTCGTGACGGCCTCGGGTCCGGTCGAGGCGCTGCACGTCACGATGCGCGGGGACCCGAATCTGGACACGTGGTACGATGCGAAGTCCACTTGGCTGGGGCTGCGGCTGACGGCTCGGGACGGGTCGACGATCCGGTATGAGCGGGGGTGATGGACGGGGCTTGGGCGGAGTTATTCCAACCGCCCTTGATCATGTCCCATCGCCGACGCCTCCCCGTCGTGGCCCGCGCAGGCGGGCCATCCACGACTTGCAGTGCCGGTGAGAGAAAGTCGTGGGTGGTGGGCCTGCGCCCACCATGACGAGATGGCGGCCACCATGACGGGGTGGCGGCTACCGTGACGATATGGCGAGCACAAGGGTCAACATCGTTTGGTATTACTTCTTCAGCGGAATGATCTCCCGCTCCTCGATCACGTAGGACTTGATCTTGCCAATGAACAGCGCCCCGTCATCGGTCAGGCGCTTCATCTCCGGTGAGGCACCGGCGCGCTTCATCGCCTCCATGTCGTCGTACCAGAGTTCCGCGATCCCATCGACATCGACATCCGTCTCGGGGATATCGGGCCGGCTGCGGGTGCCGGTTATGTGGGACTGCACATAGCGGCGGATGCCCGGAACGGCGAGGGCCAGCGGCCCATGAATCTCATACCAATGCTTCACGAATTCTTCGTGCGTCATGCCTGCCTTGCGGGTCAGCAGTCCCAGAGCCTTGATCATGGCGTCATTCTCCCAAAAAAAGGGCCTCAGCCCAGCAGCACGAGGTCGTCGCGGTGGATCATCTCATCCCGGCCGCGCCAGCCCAGGATTTCCTCGATCCGGTCGGATCGGTTGCCGGCGATGCGTTCGGCGTCGGCACTCGCATAGGCGGACAGGCCGCGCGCCACGGGCCCGCCATCGGGGCCGACGACCATGACAGGATCACCCCGCTCGAACAGCCCCTCGACCGCGCGGACACCGGCGGGCAGCAGGGACCGGCCGGCGGCCAGGGCGCGCGCCGCGCCGGCATCGACCCGCAGGGTTCCCATCGGTGACAGGGACCCGGCAATCCAGCGCTTGCGGGCGGAACGTCCCTCGGGCGCCGGCAGGAACCAGGTGCAGCGGCCCCCGGCCTCCAGCACCGTCAGAGGGCGCTCCACATCCCCGCGGGTGATCGCCATGGCGCAGCCGGCCTGGGTCGCGATCCGCGCCGCGACCAGCTTGGTCCGCATCCCGCCGGACGAGTATCCGGGAGGCGGCTCCCCGCCCATCGCCTCGATCTCGGGCGTCAGCACGGGCACCACGGGCAGATGTTCGGCGGCCGGATCGCGGCGGGGATCGGCGGTGTAAAGACCATCGATATCCGACAGCAGGATCAGTTGGTCGGCCTGCACCATCTCGGCCACCCGCGCGGCGAGGCGGTCATTGTCGCCAAACCGGATTTCCGTGGTGGCCACGGTGTCGTTCTCATTGATCACCGGAATGCAGTCGAGGCCGAGCAGCGTGTTCAGCGTGGCCCGGGCGTTCAGATAGCGGCGCCGGTCCTCGGTATCATCCAGCGTCAGCAGCAATTGGGCCGCGGTCAGGTTCTGCTCGGACAACGCCTGCGTCCAGGCCTGCGCCAGGCGGATTTGCCCCACGGCGGCGGCCGCCTGCTTTTCCTCCAGCCGCAGCTTCTTGCGGGTCAGGCGCAGCGTCCGCCGAGCCAGGGCGATGGCGCCGGAGGAGACGACAATGACGTCGACGCCCCGCGCCCGCAGCACCGCGATGTCCTTGGCCACGCCCGACAGCCAGGCCGCGCGGGGCGCCGCCTGGTCCTGGTCGACCACCAGCGCGCTGCCGATCTTCACGACCAGCCGCTGGGCCTGCACCAAGCCTGGGATCAGCACGCCTGTCATGCGCCCAACTGGTCGCCCAGGATGCCCACGGCGAGCGCGTAGAAATCGGACGGGTTGTAGCGACGGATCGCCATGAAGTTCTGATGGACCATGAAGGCGGCCCCCTCCCCCCCGCTCGGGATCACGATCGCGCCCGGGCGATCTCCTGGCGCGTCCCACACGCCTTCCAAGGGACGCACGCCCATGCGCGCCCACTCACTGACCGGCTTGCGGTTGTCGCGGCCGAGCGATCCTTCGTCGAGGCTGGGCGGCAGGGTGACGGCCTGGCCCCAGTTCTCTCCGCCACGCCAGCCGGATTTGGCGAGGTAGTTGGCGATCGAGGCCATCACGTCGCCCCGGTTGTTCCAGATGTCCCGCTTGCCGTCGCCGTCATAGTCGGCGGCGTAGGACAGGTAGCTGCTGGGCATAAACTGCGGCTGCCCCATGGCGCCGGCATAGCTGCCCAACATACGGGAGGGGGCGATGTTCCCCTGCTCAAGGATCTTCAGCGCGGCCATCAACTCGCCGCGGAAGAACTTGGCGCGCCGGCCTTCCCAGGCGAGCGTGGCCACCGCCTCAATCACCCGATAGTCGCCCTGAATGGCGCCGTAGGAGGATTCCAGCCCCCAGATGCCCGTGATCACGCGGGGGGACACGTTGAACCGGTCGACAACGCGGTTGAGCATGTCGCGGTTCGCCACGACGGCCTTGCGGCCTTCCTCGATCCGCTTGTCGGTGACCACCAGGTTGCGGTAGCGCGCCCAGGTCATGGTGAATTCGACCTGGCGGCGATCCCGCTCGATCACCTTTTCGTTGGGGGAAACCCCGGCGAAGGCGGCGTCCAGGGTCTTCTGACTGATGCCAGCCTTGCGCGCCTCCGCCCGGACACCGGACACGAAGCTTTCGAAGCTGTTGGCGGAGGCCGGCGCCGGCGCGGCAATCGCGGCGGGCGCAGCGGCCAGCATGAGACGACGAGTGAGCATAGGCGTTTCCTGCCACGTCGGGCCGCGCCGGGGCAATCGGAAGGATGCGAGGACCTGCACCGCGCGGGGATCGGGACCGTTCAGGCGGCAAGGGCGGCCTTCTTGGAAGCCTCGATCTTGGCGAAGCGGTGCGCCCCGGCCCGGATCGGCGGGTACTTGATGGGGCGTTCGGCGGATTGGCAGGTCGGGAGGCACTCGATCATCAGGTCGTCGTTGGGGTTGCAGAAATAGGCGAAGGACAGGCGGCGGGCCGCGCCACCCGAGCCGGGGGGCGGGTTCACGACCCGATGCCGGTTGGAGAGCCAGGTGTCGTTGGACCAGCGCATCATCAGGTCCCCGATATTGATCACGAAGCTGTGGGGGTTGGTGCGGGCATCGATCCAGCCTCCGTCCGGCGTGCGGATCTGCAAGCCGCCCGGCCGGTCCTGGCCCAGCAGGATGGTCAGGGCGCCGTAGTCGGTATGGGCGCCGGCGCGAAGTTGGTCGGGCAACGCCGCCTCCTCCTGCGCCGGGTAATGGTTCAGCCGCAGGGTGGAGTTGTGGTTGGCGAACCGGTCCACGAAGAACCGGGGCGGCAGGTCCATGCCGATGGCGAACAGCTCCATCAGGACATCCATCAGCCGCTCCATCTGGCGGTAATAGGCGGTGATGGCGGCCTGGAAGCCGGCCGGTTCGGCGGGCCAGACGTTGGGGGTGTAGGTCGCGCCGATCCCGCCCAGCACATCCTTCTGTTCGGCGATGCCGAGGGGCCCCATCCCGAACCCCTCCTTCAGATCGGGGGGCGTTCTTGTGCCGGCGGACAAAGCCAGGGTTTCCAGCCCGAAATCCAGGTAGCCGCGGGGGGAGCCCTGGACCGTGCTCTTGATCCCCATCTTCTCGGCCAGGGGGCGGTCGAAGAAGGCGGTCGCGGTGTCCAGGGTCGTGTCGATCAGGCTGGCGGGGACGCCATGACCGGTGATCACGAAG
>CANJSR010000133.1 GCA_947476855.1 Acetobacteraceae bacterium | reverse complement strand
TTTCGTTCGCAACCAGTTCGTGGATCGTGTCGCTTGCGCAAAGCGACACGATTTCGCCGATCCCTCCCCCCCCGGGGCAGACGACGGCAAAGGGACAGGGGGAATCGTATCGCCGATCGATCTGTCTCTTGCTGCCATATGGTAGCGGCTAGGCCGTATGTCCATCCATTGAAAAGTGGTCTTTCACGCCGGATCATTGACGTCTCCGGCATGGCAGATACGAAAAAAAGGAATGGAACCGTCACGATTGATCTAGATCAAGGCGTTGACCCGATTGGCGTTCCATCCTGCCAACGGTTCGCCGGCCTGGGGGTCGGCACGGAAAAGAAGGACGAGGAGCCTGTCATGACCACGATGCAACTGACTGACCGCGCTCAGCCCTGGGTTGAGGTGACCGAACGTTCCGACGGCCATTTTCTGCCGTTTCTGACCGGTGTGCTGCTGTTTGTGGTCGCCGCCGTTGTTTCAATTGTGATCACCGGCCTGCCGCACTGATACCGGAATCGACAGGATAGCGGAATCCTCTCGGTATGGTGCTCTGATTTCCCGGCTCTGAAACATTTTTCATGACATTCCTCGGTCGAGGAACGTCCCATTGCCAGCCTGACGTTATCAAAGTCATCTCATTGCAACCGTCACGATCGACGCCGCGGCCCGGTTGAAGGGGCTGCGGCGTTTGTCGTCGTTGCCCGTCCTGCGCGAGACTAGATGGCGATTCGCACGCCGAGTTCCACGACCCGATCGCTCGGGATACGGAAGAATTCCGTTGCGGGCAGTGCGTTGCGCGCCATGGCAAGGAACAGCCAGCGGCGCCACCAGGACAGCTTCGGCTCCATGCCCGGCACCAGCACCTCCCGGCCCAGGAAGTAGCTTGCCTGCATGGAATCAAACGCGACGGCGGCGCCGAGGTTCTCCAGCTCCCGCGGGATATTGGGGCTTTCCATGAAGCCGTAGCGCAGGATGACGCGGTGGATGCCGGGGGCCAGCTCCGACAATTCGGTCCGGCGATCGGGCGCGACCTCGGGCTCATCCGTGGTCTGGACGGTTACGAACAGTACCCGCTCATGCAGGACCTTGTTGTGTTTCAGGTTGTGCAGCAGCGACGTGGGGACGTAGTCGGGCGTGCCGGTCAGGAACACCGCCATGCCCGGCACGCGGATCGTGCGGGATCGTGGCAGGCGCGCCAGGAACGGGGCGAGTGGCATGCTGTCCTGCCGCCACCGGGCGAACATCAGGTCGCGCCCGCGCTTCCACGATGTCATCAACGCGACCAGGCCGATACCGACGACCAGGGGCACCCAGCCGCCCTCATGCACCTTCAGCAGGTTCGCGGCGAAGAAGGCGCCATCGATAATGAAGAACGCGCCGAACGTCAGCACGGCGGCCCAGCGGGGCCACTCGAAGCGGCGGCGGAACACCAGCATCGCCAGCGTCGTCGTACACAGGAACGTTCCCGTGACGGCGATGCCATAGGCGGCGGCCAGATGCTCCGAGGAGTGGAACGACACCATCAGGATCACGGCGCCGATCGCCAGCAGGGTGTTGATCTGCGGGACGTAGATCTGACCGGCTTCCAGGTTCGATGTGTGGCGGATCGTCATACGGGGCAGGAACCCCATCTGCATGCACTGCCGAGCCACCGAGTACGCGCCGGAGATCATGGCCTGGCAGGCGATGACGGTGGCCGCTGTCGCCAGGAAGACAAGTGGCAGACGGAACCATTCAGGCGCCAGCAGGAAGAACGGATTCTCCAGCGCCTTCGGATCGCTCAGGATCAGGGCGCCCTGGCCGAAATAATTCAGGATCAGGCACGGCAGCACGAAGAACAGCCAGGCGAGCCGGATTGGTTCAGCGCCAAAGTGGCCCATGTCGGCATACAGCGCCTCGGCCCCCGTGACGCACAGCACGACTGCGCCCAGCACGATGAAGGCCAGGAATTTGTATTGAACACACAACGCGATGGCATGATGCGGGGAGATTGCCAGCAGCACGTACGGGTGCCGGATGATCTCGATCAGGCCCAGAATGCCGAGCGTGAGGAACCAGAGGAGCATGATCGGGCCGAAGACCCGGCCGATGCTGTGGGTTCCGTATTGCTGGACGGCGAACAGGACGATGATGATCGCCACGCTGATGGGGACGATGGCCCGCGACAGATGGGGCAGCGTCACTTGCACGCCTTCCACGGCCGAAAGGACCGAAATCGCGGGCGTGATGATGCCGTCGCCGAAGAACAGGCAGGCCCCGGCGATGCCGATCAGGGCCAGCAGCGCCCGTGGCCCGGTGCCGGACGTCGTCCGCTGCGCCAGGGCCATCAACGCGAGGATGCCGCCCTCTCCGCGGTTGTCCGCACGCAGGATCAGGGTCACGTACTTGATCGTGACGACCAGCACGAGCGCCCAGAAGAACAGCGACATCACGCCCAGGATCTCGAACGTGCCGATATCCTTGCCCTTGAAGGGCATCAGGCTGGCCTTCACGGCGTAAAGGGGGCTGGTGCCGATGTCGCCGTAGACGACGCCGAGAACCCCCAGCATGGCACCGGCGGTCAAGGGACGTTTGACGGCGTCACCGCCTGTTTCGGATGGTGTTGTCATGGCCTGTGCCACGGAATGCTCCGGGCCCCTGAAGCGGTCATGCGAAATCCTCGTCGACCGATGCCACCCACGGCGGGCGGCGGACGCTTACGCCCCACCGGGGCGGTATGCAAGCGAGGGCTTCGAATCCCGCCAAGCGGCGCACACAGGACAGCCCCGCCCGTTGCCGGGCGGGGCTGATGATGATGCGTTTGTCTCGGAACAGCGGGGTCCCTGGCCCCGCGGCGGCGTGTGATGGCGCTGCCCTCAGGCGGCGTCTTCCCGGCGGTCCCGGACCTTCACATAGGCGACCTTGGCGTGCTCTCCGCAGTACGGCTTGCCTGGTTCAGAGGGAGAGTCACAGAACTTGAAGCTCCGCGTCCCGGGCTCTCCGATCGGCCAGCAGCAGGTGATGACCCGGCCATAGGGGCGCATGGACGAAGGCTGCGGGCGGGGAACGGCCACCGGGACAGGGCGCGCCGCGACAACCGGGGGCGGGGCAGGGGGCGGAGGCGGCGGGGGGGCAACCGCGACCGGAGGCGGCGGCGGCTCGATGATTTCGACCACGACCGGGACCGGAATGTCGGTGCTGGCCAGCGGCGGCAGGGTCGAACCCTCCACGCGGCGGGCGGGCGCGGGTCGCGCGGCATCGGCGGTCGCGGCGGGATCACGCCGGATGGGCGACGGGCGCGCCGGCAGGTCCAACCGATGCGCCTTCCCGACGATCGCGTTCTTTGAAACCCCGAGCCTACGGCCGATTTCGGCGGTCGAGTGGCCCTCGGCCCAAAGGGCACGCAGGCGGGTAATGACGTCCTCGGTCCAGTCCATATCCTGGGTTCCCCTCCCGGTCTAACCACAAAATACGGTATAGACCCTCGGCGCTCGGCTCAATGCCGGAGTTGGGTCCAACCACAAAAAGTTGTGGAAAACTGGTCGGGGCACCACCAGGGTTAGTTTTTCTTTTCCTCGACACCCCCCGCCTTGCGGACAACCTCTGACCAGCGGACGACATCGGCGTTGATGATCTCCTGCATCCGCTGCCCGCCACGGTCGGCCTGCTTGGGCACGGTGCCACCCAGGTCGAGGAATTTCTGCTGCACGATCGGATCATCCAGGGCCTTCAGCGCGGCTTCCCGCAGCTTGGCCAGGACGGCCGGCGGTAGATTTTTGGGCGCATACAGGCCCAGCCAGCTTTCCGCCTTGAACTCCGGCAGCCCGCCCTCGGTCGCCGTCGGGACGTCCGGCAGGACTGGAGAGCGGGTGTCGGCCGCGATACCGAAGCCCTTGACCGACCCGCCCTTCACATGGGGAGAGGTTGAGGCGACCAGGTCGCAGGTGCCGTCGATCGCGCCGGACAGGATGTCGTTGATGGTCTGTCCGAAGCCGCGGTACACCACATAGGTCGGCTCGACCTCGATCAACTGGAAGAACAGCACGCAGGTCAGGTGCGACAGGGACCCGAGGCCGTTATGGCCCATCTTCAGGCCCTTCTTCTTGTCCTGGGCGTAGGCGATGAAGGCCTGCAACGTGTCCGCCGGGAAGTCCTTGCGGACAATGACCATGTTCGGCGTGACCAGGTGGATGCCCAGATAGTCATAGTCCTTGCGCGGGTCGTAGGGCAGCTTCGGGTTCGTCGCGACCGAGGCCGAGTGGGTGCCCATGTGCCCGAACCCGATCGTGTAGCCGTCGGGCGTCGCGTTCTTGCCGCGCAGGGAGCCGGTGGCCCCGCCCGCGCCGGCCACATTCTCGATCACCACCGACTGGCCGAGGATTTTGCCCATGGACTCGCCCATGATCCGGGCGGACACGTCCGAGGCGCCACCGGCCGCGAAGGGCACGATCAGCGTGATGGGGCGGTCGGGGAAGGTCTGCGCGGCGGCGGGTACGATGGCGGCCAGGGTGAGGCCGGCCAGGGCGGCGAGACATCCCAGGACCCGAGGCCGTGTGATCTTGCGGTTCATTGTATCCTCCATGATTGCGTTCATTCGGCGAACGCTTGGTCACGACTTTTGCGAATGGCGGGCAGCAAGGCAACGACCATGGCGACAACCGCCAGGGTCAGCATGGTTGCCGCGATCCGGTGTTCCACGAATGTCCATACATCCCCTTGGGAGATGGCCATGGCCTGGCGCAACTTCTCCTCCAGCAGGCGGCCGAGCACGAAGCCGAGAAGCATGGGGGCGGGTTCGAGGTCGAATTTGATCATGATGTAGCCGACCAGGCCGAAGGCGGCGGTCAGGTAGACATCCAGCGGGTTGTTGTTCACCGAGTAGATGCCGATGCAGCAGAACAGCACGATGGCGGGGAACAGCAGGCGGTAGGGGACCTTCAGCAGGCGCACCCACAGACCGATCAGCGGCAGGTTGATGACCAGCAGCATCAGGTTGCCGATCCACATCGACGCGATCATTCCCCAGAACAGCCGCGGTTGCTTGGTCATGATCTCCGGTCCCGGGACCAGGTTGTGGATGGTCATGGCGCCGATCATCAGGGCCATCACCGCGTTGGGCGGGATGCCAAGGGTCAGCAACGGGATGAAGGCGGTCTGCGCGCCGGCGTTGTTGGCGGCCTCGGGGCCGGCCACGCCTTCGATCGCTCCGGTGCCGAAGCGGGACGGGTCCTTCGCCAGCTTCTTCTCTATGGAATAGGACGCGAAGGGGGCGAGGACGGCGCCGTTGCCCGGCAGCAGGCCCAGGAATGACCCGAGCCCGGTGCCGCGCAGGATGGGCATGGCGGATTGCCGCAGGTCGGCCAGGCTGGGCAGCAGCCGGCCGATGCGCTGGTGGACGACGTCGCGGGACTCGGGGGCGGACAGGTTGCGGAGGATTTCCGCGAAGCCGAACACCCCCATCGCGATCACCGCGAAGTCGATGCCGTCATCCACCTCCGACCAGCCGAAGGTCAGGCGTTCGTCGCCGGTTTCCAGGTCGCGTCCGACGGTGGACAGCAGGATGCCGGCCAGGATCATGCCGATCGCCTTGGGCAGCGACCCGCGGGCCAGCACCACGGCCAGCATCAGGCCCAGCACCATCAGGGCGAAATAGTCGGCCGGCTTGAACAGCAGGGCCATCCGCGCCATCGGCACGGCCAGGGCGGCGATGATCAGGGTGGCGACGGAGCCCGCGACGAACGACCCGATGGCGGCGACCCCCAGTGCCACGCCCGCTCGTCCCTGGCGAGCCATCTGGTGGCCGTCGAGCGCGGTGACGACGGAGGTGGCTTCGCCGGGAATGTTGACCAGGATGGCGGTGGTGGAGCCTCCGTACTGCGCGCCGTAATAGATGCCGGCCAGCATGATCAGGGCGCCGACCGGGTCGATGCCGAAGGTGATCGGCAGCAGCATGGAGATGGTGGCGACCGGCCCGACCCCTGGCAGCACGCCGATCAGCGTCCCGATCAGGCAGCCGAGCAGGCATAGGCCCAGGTTCTTCAGGCCGAGGGCAACGGAGAAGCCGAGGAAGAGGTTGTCGAAGATTTCGGGCATGGCGGGATCAATAGCCGATCAGCACGGGGGCCAGCGGGATCGGCAGACGCAGCACGAACTTGAACAGCCCGACGCAGAACAGCGTCATGACGGCGGCAAAGACCAGTATTTCAAGGGGTTTTGAGTCCGGATCGGCCAGGGCGGCGATGATGACGGCAATCGGTCCGGCGATCGCCAGGCCCAACGGGCGAACGGTGGCGGCGAAGACGACGACCGAGCCAAGGACGAAGATCGGGCCGCGCAGGGACCCGAAGCGGACCCGGTCCTGCCGGGTGGCGATCCCGCTCAGGACCACGACCACCCCGACAATCGCCATCAGCATGGCCACGCCCCGCGGCATGAGGCCTGGTCCGATCCCTCCGCTTTCAGAGGCTGTCAGGTCCTGCGTACCGAAATAACCGACGGCGGCCAGCGCCAGCAGGAACGCTCCGGCCCCGATGTCGCGCGGGATCCAGCCCCGCTTTTCGGCCGATCCCGTGGCCTGCGTGTGCATTCCCGTAGCCTCCCGCGTCGCGCTGGTTCTGGTCCGCGCGTCTGGCCGCGGTTATGCGCAAGAGTGGCGTGTTCGCGCAATCCGGCTTCAGCCGCCGGCGAGGGCGTGTCGTGGCGATGAGCCTTGACAAACCGGTGCTGGAAGGGCGGGTTTCCTGTCATTGGGATAAGCAAGGACGGCCTGACGATGACGGTGGATTACCGCGCGCTGACGCGTGACGAGGCGCTGATGACCCAGGCGCTGGATGGCGCCGACCTGGCGCCGCTGCTGATGGCGCTGGTGCATCTGACCGGAGAGGAACACTGGCTGGATGAGGTGGCGCCGCACATCACCGGTCCGTGGAACTTCATGGAGAACGCGCCCGACGCCCTGAAGCAGCGCCTGCGGGACCGGCTGCGGGTGGCGTTGCTCGACTATGCAGCGTCCAACCGTCCGCTGCCCGAGGAACCGCCGCCGCATCTGCTCCGCCGCATGCTGAGCGTGGGTGTTGGGCAGGAAGTCCCCGAGGAATACATGCCGCTGATCCTGGAGGAGACCGCGCAGGATCGCGAAGACCCCAAGACCGTGCCGTGGCGCGCGAAGCCGGACGACCAGCGGCTGGCCGCGTTCCGCGCGGTGATCGTGGGCGCCGGCGTGTCCGGCCTGTGCATGGCGATCAAGATGCGGGAAGCGGGCATCCCGTTCACCATCATCGACCGTAACCCGACCGTTGGCGGCACCTGGTACGAGAACGGCTATCCGGGCTGCGGCGTCGATACGCCCAACCATTTCTATTCGTTCTCGTTCGAGCCGAACCACGATTGGCCGCGTCATTTCTCCCTGCGGCAGGATCTCTGGAACTATCTGGAACGGCTGGCGGACGACTACGACATCCGCCGCGACATCCGCTTCAACACCAGCGTCACGGCCGCGCGGTATGACGAGGCGTCGCGCAAATGGCTGGTGACCGTCCAGGAGAAGGACGGGGAGACTGAAACGATCGAGGCGAATGCCTTCATCACGGCGGTGGGGCAGTTGAACCAGCCTCAGATCCCGCCGATCCCGGGGTTGGAGGATTTCGCCGGGCCGGCGTTCCACACCGCGCGCTGGGATGAGAGCGTCGATCTGACCGGCAAGCGCGTGGCGATGATCGGCACTGGCGCGTCCGGGATGCAGGTCGGGCCGTCGATCGCGGGGGATGTGGCGCATCTGACGATCTTCCAGCGCTCCCCGCACTGGGCGGTGGCCAATCCGAACTATCATAAGGATGTGGGCGAGGGGAAAACGGCCGCGCTGAAGTTCATCCCGTTCTATGCGAAGTGGTATCGGTTCCAGTTGCTTTGGGCGTCCTCGGACGGGTTGCACGCGTCGCTGCACGCCGATCCGGCCTGGCCGACGCCGGACCAGTCTCTGAACGCGCCGAACCAGAAGTTCCGGGAAGACCTCATTGCCTACATAAAGGGTCAGATCGGCGATGATCCGGAATTGCTGGCCAAGGTCGTACCGGCCTATCCGCCGTACGGCAAGCGGATGCTCCGGGATAATCACTGGTACAAGATGCTGACTCGCCCGAACGTCGATCTGGTGACCAGCCCGGTGGAGCGGATCACGGCCGATGCGATCGTGACCCGCGACGGGGTGTCTCATCCAGCTGATATCTTGGTGCTGGCGACCGGCTTCCACGCCCAGCGGATGCTGGCGCCGATGGAAATCACCGGCCGCGACGGTGTCAGCGTGCGAGGGCTCTGGGGCGAGGATGAGCCGCGGGCCTATCTCGGCATCACGGCACCGAACTTCCCGAACATGTTCATGCTGTATGGGCCCGGGACGAACCTGGCGCATGGCGGCAGCATCATCTTCCACACGGAATGCCAGGTTCGCTACATCATGCAGTGCCTGCGGGAGATGCTGGAGACCGGGGCCTCGGCGATGGAGTGCAAGGCCGAACCCTTCGTCGCCTACAACGAGCTGTTGGACGCGACTCATGAAGGCATGGTGTGGGCGCATCGGGGCGTTGGGAGTTGGTACAAGAACAGCAGCGGGCGGGTGGTCACGAACTCCCCGTTCCGGCTGGTGGACTACCGGCGGATGACCGAGGCGTTGAAGCGGGATGACTACGTGATCGCTTGAGCCTTCTGGCCGGGGGTGTGACTTGCCCCCGGCCGCAACCTCCCTCAGGATTGGCGCCAACCCGGGAGAGGAACCGTTCATGGCCCTGCACATCGATTACTATGCCTCCTTGAACTCGCCCTGGACCCATCTGGGGGCCGCGCGGATCGAGGCGATGGCCATGGCGAACGGCGCCACGCTGCGCATCTACCCGGTTGATTTTGGAGAGATTTTCTCCCACTCCGGCGGCCTGCCGCTGCCGAAGCGCGCGCCGCAGCGGCAGGCGTATCGGTTGCAGGAACTGGCGCGGTGGCGGGAAGACACCGGTATCCCGATCAACATCAAGCCGAAACATTTCCCCTCCGACGAGTTGCCGGCCGCGGCCTGTGTCATTGCGCTGCGTGAAACCGTGGGGGATTGGCCGGCGATCCGGCTCGCCCATCGCGTGCTGAAGGCGGTGTGGCAGGAGGAGAAGAACGCCGGCGACCGCGCCACGCTGTCGGCCCTGATCGCCGATATCGGGCTGGACCCCGCCAAGGTGCTGCCCTTCGCCGACGACCCGCAATGGCTGGAACGGCGCAAGGCCGACACGCAGGCAGCGCTGGATCGCGGCGTGTTCGGGGCGCCGACCTACGTGATCGGAGAGGACATTTTCTGGGGGCAGGACCGGCTGGCGTTCGTCCAGCGCCGCTTGGCGCGGGGATGACCGGCGTGCCAACCCGGGGGACAACACCATGCGCGGCCTGAACGGACGGCGAGTCATCCTGACCGGCGGGGCGAGCGGCATCGGACGCGCCGCCGCCATCCGCCTGGGGCAGGAAGGCTGCGTCGTCGGCATCTTCGATCTGAACGAAGTCGGCGCCCAGGAAACCGCCGCCCTCTGTCCCAACGCCCGTGCCTACAAGGTCGACATCGCCGACCGCTCGCAGGTCACCGCGGCCATGGAAGACTTCGAGCGTGAATGCGGCCCGACCGAGGGCCTCGCGAACGTCGCCGGCTGGGACGTGCCGATCAACTTCCTCGATACCGATGAGGATTTCTGGGACAAGGTCACCCGTATCAACATGCGTGGTCCGCTCGTCATGCATCATGTCGTGACGCGCGGCATGGCGCAGCGCGGATTCGGGCGGGTGGTGAACGTAGCCTCCGACGCCGGTCGGGTCGGATCGTCGGGTGAGTCCGTCTATTCGTTCTGCAAGGGCGGGCTGATCGCCTTCACCAAGACGCTGGCCCGTGAACTCGCCCGCAAGGGCATCACCCTGAACGTGCTGTGCCCCGGCCCGACCGACACGCCACTGTTCGACGGGTTCCTCGCGTCGTCCCCGTCAGGCGCGAAGATCGGAGAGGCGATGGCACGCGCCATCCCCCTGCGCCGCATCGGCCAACCCGACGACTATGCCGGGATGATCGCCTTCCTGCTGTCCGATGATTCCGCCTACATGACCGGCCAGACCGTCAGCGTCTCGGGCGGTCTGACGATGGTATAGACAATGCGCGTCTTCACCAAGGTTCCCCTGGGCAACTGGCGCGACGTCGCCCCCGCGGCGCAGGCGGCCGAGGCCGCAGGGTTCGCCGCCCTGATGACGGTTGAAACCGGCTATGACGCGATGACCCCGCTGGCGCTTGCCGCGATGGCCACGCGGCGGATCGAACTCACGCCCTCGGTTGTTGTCGCCTTCCCGCGCAGCCCGACCGTCCTGGCCTCCCAGGCCTGGGACCTGCACGCCAATTCCGGCGGCCGCTTCGTGCTGGGCCTCGGCAGCCAGGTGAAGGGGCACAACGAACGCCGCTTCGGCATTCCCTGGACCGCGCCGGCCCCACGGATGCGCGACTATGTCCGCGCCTTGCGTGCTGTATGGACAACGTGGGAGACGCGCGGCCCGCTGCGCTTTGACAGTGAGCACTACAAGCTGTCGCTGATGACCCCCGATTTCTCCCCCGCGCCCACCGGCCTGCCGATGATCCCGGTGACCATCGCGGCGGTGGGGGAGGCGATGCTGCGCGTGGCCGGCCAGGTTGCCGATGGCGTGCGGCTGCATCCGATCTGCTCCCGGAAGTACCTCGAAGAAGTCTGCATGCCGCAGCTTCTGGAAGGCATGTGCCGCTCCGGCCGCTCCCGCGCCCACTTCGAGATCCACGGCGGCGGCTTCGTCTGCACCGGGCCCGATGAGGCAACGGTCGCGGCTGAAATGGATATCGCGCGGCGGCGCATCGGCTTCTATGCCTCGACCCGCACCTATCTGCCGATCCTGGAAATGCATGGTCTGCGCGATTTGGGCCTGAAGCTGCACAGGATGTCGGTGGAGGGCAAATGGGACCAGATGGCGCATGAAGTCTCGGACGACGCCGTCCGCATCTTTGCCGCCTGCGGCACCTATGCCGAACTGCCGAAGGCGGTTGCCGACCGTTTCGGCGGCGCCGCTGATTCGATCGACATCCACTTCCCCGCCGGCGCGCCCGCCGGCCTGGTGAAGGAACTCGTCACCGACATCCAACGCATCCCGCATGGCTTCGCGGGATTCAATACGATCTGGTAAAGGGAAACGACAATGGCGACACCGATGTT
>CANJSR010000132.1 GCA_947476855.1 Acetobacteraceae bacterium | reverse complement strand
TGGCGCCCGCGCCGGTGATCTGCTGGGCCTGTGCCGACCAGGCAAGGCCGGACAGGGTGATGGCAAGCGCGGTGGTTGCGAAATTCATGATGGTCCCCTTCGGGATTCGGGTCTGAATGCGAGGCGGAAGCTAGGCGCGACCGAAGACGGCTCTGTTTCACTTTTATGAAGGTTTGATGACAGTGAACCGGACGAGTACACGATTCAGGCGTATCCAGGTGGGGTTTGGCCGTCCTCGGGGCTTGATCCGGTCACACCAGCCATGTTGCACTGCAATATCACTGGAGGTCGCCTCATGCCGAACATCGATGGCCAACGCCTGCTGAATGATCTGTATACGCTTCGGAAGATGGGCGAGTACAAAACCGGTGTTCACCGGCCAACTTTCTCACCCGAGGATGTGCAATCCCGCCATTGGCTCGCCGGACGGTTGACCGAGGCCGGGCTGACTGCCTCGATCGACGGGATCGGTAACGTGCATGGCCGCTGTCCGGCCCCGGGGCTGAAACTGCTGATGGGGTCGCACCTGGAAACCCAGAACCATGCCGGTTGGCTGGATGGCGCGATGGGCGTGCTGTACGGGCTGGAAGTCGCCCGCGCGCTGAGGCAGGGGATCGATGTCACCGCCTTCGCCGATGAGGAAGGGCATTTCGGCTCCTTCATCGGCGCGCGGTCGTTCTGCGGCCTGCTGACCGAGGCGGAGATGGACACGCTGGGCAACCGCAACACCGGCCAGTCCCTGCGCGAAGCCCTGGCGCAGGCGGGTTTTGCCGGCCGGCCGCGCCCGGAAGTCGATCCCGCGCGATATCGCGGCTACATCGAGGCACATATCGAGCAGGGCGCGGAGCTTGAGGATCTGGGGCTGAAGATCGGCGTCGTCACCGCGATCGTCGGCAGCCGTCGCTTCCGTATCGTCGTGGACGGCGTGCAGAACCATGCCGGCACCACGCGGATGTCGATCCGCAAGGACGCCGGCGTCGCCCTCGCTCGGCTGTCGGTCGCGATCCATGACCTGTTCCCCAAGATCGCCGGCCCGCGGACGGTCTGGACCATGGGGCGCATCCTCCTGGAACCCAACCAGCCCAGCATCGTGCCGGGCCGGGCGGAGTGCCTGTTCCAGTTCCGCGACACCGATCCGGCCGTGCTCGACAGGCTGGACACCGCCTTCGCGCAACTGGTGGCCGAGGCGAATGAGGGTCCCTGCCGCGTCACCGTCGCCGAACGCAGCCAGACCGTCCCCGCGGCCATGAGCCCGGCGTTCCAGGATGCCCTGGACAAGGCGGCCGAGACGCATGCTCCCGGCCTGCACCAGCGCATGCCCAGCGGGGCGGGGCACGACGCGCAGATCGTCTCGACCCGCATCCCCGCCGCCATGCTGTTCGTGCCGAGCATCGGGGGGATCAGCCATCATTGGTCGGAGAATACGGCTGATGAGGATATCGTCCTCGGCTGCCAGGTGGTGGCCGACGCGGCGGCGGCGATCCTGGCGGGGTAGGGTTCCTTTTCCCGCCTCGGTCCCCAGGGTATAGCGCGCGCCCCGGTCCGGCATCGCGCCGCCGGAGCGATCGCGGAACACGCCCATGGACCGAGCGCCGGTGAACCGGCTTCAGCGCCTGCCGTTCTTCTTCGGCTGGGTCATCGTGGCGATCGCCTTCGTCACGATGGCGGTCAGCGTGACGGCCCGCACCGCGTTCTCCCTGCTGATGCCGCCGCTGATCCAGGAGTTCGGGTGGGATCGCGGCCTGGCGGCGGGGGCGTTTTCGTTTGGCTTCCTCGTCTCCGCCGTACTCGGGCCGATCGTCGGGCGGGCGGTGGATCGGCATGGCCCCCGCCCCGTCGTCCTGTCTGGCGTTGTTCTTCTCGGCAGCGGGCTGCTCGGAGGCACGCTGATCAGCAGTCCGGTCGGGCTTTACCTGACGCTCGGCACCCTGGTCGGGGCGGGGGTGAACTGCATGGGCTATACCGTGCAGTCACTTTATCTGCCGAACTGGTTTTCCCGCCGGCGGGGGATGGCGATCGGCATCGCCTTCTCGGGCGCCGGCGTGGGCGCGCTGGTCCTGCTGCCCTGGCTCCAGGCCATGATCCAGACCGAGGGCTGGCGCGCCGCCTGCTGGACCATGGGCATCATGGCCCTCCTCGTGCTCGGCCCGATCAACCTGTTCATCTGGCGCCGGCCGTCCGACCTGGGCCTGTTCGCCGATGGCGACCGGTCGGGTGCTGGCGGGGACGGGCGGCGGCGGCTGCGGATCGTCAACCCGGTCTGGGCCGCGACGGAGTGGACTCTGCCCCGCGCGCTGCGGACCCGCCCGTTCTGGTGGCTCTGCCTGGGGTATTTCGGCGCGCTGTATGCCTGGTACGCCATCCAGGTCCATCAGACCAAGTACCTGACCGAGATCGGATTCGGCTCCATGGAAGCCGCCTGGGCGCTGGGGCTGGTCAGTATCGTGGGTATCCCCGGCCAGATCGTGGGCGGCGCGCTGTCGGACCGGATTGGCCGGGAATGGATCTGGAGCCTGTCCAACCTGGGCTTTGCGCTGTGCTACGCGCTGCTGATCGCGATGGAGACCGCCCCCACCCACACGCTGCTGTACCTGATGATTCTGAGCCAGGGGCTGCTCGGCTATGCGATGACGGCTGTGATGGGGCCGATCGTGGCCGAGATTTTCGAGGGTCCGCATTTCGGCGCCATCTTCGGCGTGATCACGGTGGCCATGGTGGGCGGCGGGGCCGTGGGACCCTGGGCGGCCGGCATGATGCATGACCTGACCGGCAGCTATCGCCTGGCGTTCCTGCTGGCAATCGCGCTGTGCGGCGTGTCGACGATATCGGTCTGGATGGCGGCGCCGCGGAAGGTCAGGGCTGTCCCGGGACGGCAATGAGGGGAGAAGTTGGTCGGAGCGGCGGGATTCGAACCCACGACCCCCAGTCCCCCAGACTGATGCGCTACCAGACTGCGCTACGCTCCGACCGGCCGGCGGGGTTTAGCAACATGGATGGCGCGCCGCAACGCCTGACTTGGTCGAGAGGAAAAACCTTTCTTGTGCCCAAACCGCTCAGCCCAGGCTGGCGAAGCGTTCCACCTTCGCGGTGGGACCGGCGACGATCAGGATGTCCGGCTGCTCCGGCACCGTGTCGGCCTGGGCATAGGTGAAATCCTGCTTGGGGCGTTTCACGCAGACCACGGTCACGCCGTACTTGCTCCGCAGGCCGCTCACGCCGAGCGGCTTGCCCACGGCCTCGCGCGGGACACGCGTTTTGGCGATGGCGAATCCGTCGTCCAGTTCGATGAAGTCAATCATCCGCCCGGTGACCAGACGCGCCACCCGTTCCCCCATCGCCGCCTCGGGGAAGACGACGTGATGCGCGCCGGTGCGTTCCAGGATACGGCCATGCTTGGTCCCCATCGCCTTCGCCCAGATATCGGGCACGCCAAGCTCGGCCAGCGCCAGCACGGTCAGCACGCTCGCTTCCAGGTCCGAGCCGATGGCCACCACCGCGCAGCCGAAATCCTGCACGCCCAGCCGGCGCAGCGTCTCGGTCTGCGTCGTGTCGGCCTGCACGACATGGGTCAACCGATCCGACCAGGACTGCACCAGTTCCGCGTTCTCATCGATCCCCAGGACGTCGTGTTCCAGGCGCACCAGGGTTTCGGCCACGGCGCTGCCGAAGCGTCCCAGGCCGATCACGACAACGCCATTTTCGGATCCATGCCTAGCCAACGATCGGGCGCTCCTCGGGGTAGCGGAAGGGGTTCTGCCGGCCGCGCAGCGCGAGCGCGGCGGCCACGGTGATCGTGCCGACGCGGCCCACGAACATCAACACGATGATCAGGACCTGGGCGGCCGGCGGCAGGGTCGGCGTCACGCCGGTGGAAAGCCCGACCGTCGCGAAGGTGGATATCGTCTCGAACACCGCGTCCCGCAATGGCAGGTCGCTCAGGCTGAGCAGCAGCAATGTCCCCGTGTAGACCATGCCGACGGCCATCAGCGCGATGGTCACAGCCTGGCGCTGGGCATCGCGGGCGACCCGGCGGCCGAAGGCGACCGAGTCGGGCTCCCCCCGGACCTCGGCCCAGATGATCAGGATCAGGATGATGAAGGTGCCGACCTTGATGCCGCCCGCGGTACTGGCGCTGCCGCCGCCGATCAGCATCAGGCCATAGGTGATCGACAGCGTCTCGGTCCGCATCTGGCCGAGGTCTACGGTGTTGAACCCGCCCGAGCGCGCCATGACGGAATGGAACAGCGCGTTCAGCACCCGTCCCGGCGCGTCGAGCGCGCCCAGCGTGCCGGGGTTGTTCCACTCGAACAGTAGGGTCGCCAGCATGCCCGCGGGCAGCAGGACGGCGGTGCCCAGAAGGGTGATCTTGGTGTGAAGTGACCAGCGCCCGGGATTGCGGGGCTGCTGGCGCAGGTCATACAGCACGGGCATCCCGATCCCGCCCACGATGACCCCCAGCATGATCGGCACCAGCACGACCGGATCGGCGACGAACCGCACCATGCCTTCCGAGTAGGACGCGATGCCGGCATTCGTGAAGGCCGACACAGCCTGGAATGCGCCGTTCCAGAGCGCATCCGCCCAGGGTTCGCCATGGCCGAAACGCAGGCGCAGCGTCAGGATGGCGGCGAGCATCGCCTCCACGGCGATGGTCACGCCCAGCACCAGCTTGAGCACGGTGACCACGTCCCCCAGCGCGAGGCCCCGGGTTTCGGACTGCGCGATCAGGCGGGTGCTGAGGCGCAGGCGGCGCGTGACCAGCAGGCTCAGCAGGGTCGCGCCGCTCATGATGCCGAAGCCGCCGATCTGCACGAGCGCCAGGATCACCGCGTGTCCGGCGGGTG
Source organism: Acetobacteraceae bacterium (assembly GCA_947476855.1). Next base: position 6,388 of record CANJSR010000132.1, on the reverse strand, counting down.
ACCAATAGGTCGCCATGTCCTGGACCACCAGCCCGGTGACGCAGACGGCGGAGGTCGCGGTGAACAGCGCGGTCAGCAAGGGGGCGGAGCCCGCGCCGGCCCGCGCCACCGGCAGCATCAGCAGCAGGGTGCCCAGGGCGATCACGACCAGGAACGCGATCGGAACCAGGCGGGCTGGGTGCTTCAGGGACTTCATGACGGTCGCGCTCAAGGTCATGGCGATCCGGTATGCGGGCTGACCCTCTCGCTGTCGAGCGGGGATGTCGAAACGGGCGGCCGAGGCTCTTGCGGTTCGGGCGGTCTGCCCGTACGGCGAATGATCCGTCCTCAGGAGACCGTCGATGACCGCAGACCTCCCCGAAATCGTCACGGCCGCGATGCGGCTGGCGCCCGCCGTCCGCGCGGCGCGGAATGACGCGGAGGCGATGGGGCGCACACCGCCCGGGCTGGCGGCGGAGATTACGCGGGCCGGGATCTACCAGATGTATCTCCCCCGTTCGCTGGGCGGGCCGGAGGCATCGCCGCTGACCGCGTTCCGGGTGGTGGAGGAACTGTCCAGGATTGATGGCTCGGTTGGCTGGTGCGCGATGATCGCGACGGCGATGTCGCTGAACCTGGGCCGCCTGCCGGCCGAGGTCGGGAAGGACTTGGCCGGCACGCCCGCCGACTACCGCGCCGCGGGGTCGGCGCGGGTGGGCGGGACGGCCCATGCGGTGGCCGGCGGCTACCGCGTCACCGGGCGCTGGAATTTTGCCAGCGGCGTCGACAACGCGCGCTGGGTCTACTGCACCTGCACGATGATGGAGGGCGACACGCCCCTGCGGTCGGCCACGGGCGCGCCGGTCCTGCGGGCGGTGTGGATCCCGATCGAGTCCGCGACCATCATCGACACCTGGTCGGTGATGGGCATGCGCGGCACCGGCAGCAAGGACTTCACGATCGAGGACGTCTTCGTGCCCGAGGCCCGGAGCTGCCTCTCGGACGCCCCGCCCAGCCAGACCGGGCCACTGTTCAACCGGCGCGCCTGGTATGTCCATCTCTGGACGCCCTCCGCCGCCAACGCCCTGGGCATCGCGCGCGGGGCCATCGACAGCCTGAAGGAACTGGCGGCGTCCGAGGCTTCGACCCTGTCCACCAGCCTGCTGCGCGACCGGTCGATGGTACAGGCCCGCGTCGGAGAAGCCGAGGCGATCGTCGGCGCCGCCCGCGCCTATGTCTTCGATACCGTCGGGCGGCTGTGGGACACCCTGTGCGCGGGCCAGGAGCCCTCGGACCAGCAGGTCGCACAGGCTCGGCTTGCGCTGGTCCATGCGATGCATGAATCGGTCCGCGCGGTGGACAAGGTGTTCCACGCCGCCGGGACAAACGCGATCTACACCCGCCATCCGCTGGAGCGTGCCTTCCGCGACGTCCATGTCGCGGTCCAGCACGGCGCCGCCCTGCCGGTCTACTTCGAAGCCGCCGGCAAGGTCATGCTCGGCCTGCGCCCGACCGAACCGGGGTGGTGAGGCGGACGGTCAGACGCCGATGGGCGCGTCGCGTCCCACCACCTGCCGGTAGGCCGCGCGGACGCTGTCGGAAGCGGCCTGCGTGTCCTCCCGCAGGTTGCGCGGGGTGATGGCGATGAAGGCGATTTCCCAGTTGTCGGGGATCGGAGCGCCCACCTTCGGCAGGAAAGCGTGCGGCGCGTTCGGGGCGTTGTGGAAATGATCGCCGCCCAGCACCGGGGTCAGGACGGGCTGGTTGTTGTCATCGAGCGAGAAGCCCTCGGCCTCCCCCACCACATACATCGGGAACTGGTCGGTCCGGCTTTTCGAGTGCCGGTGCAACTCCACCTTCGGCAGGAAGACCGCGGCGACGAACCGGTCGTGCCGGTTGCGGCCGTTCCGCCACGGGCCAGGGCCGGTCAGGTCCATCGGCTGTGCCAACTGGTATTCGGGCTTGCCGAGGATCGCGCGCAACGTCTCCTTCGGGTTGAAGTCCTGCCCCCGTTCGGCGGATGCGGCCCGCGCCTGGGCGAAATCCGCGTGGACGGCCCGCATCCAGGACAGCTCATCCTCGGCGAGTTCGTGATCCAGCACCGGGATATTCGGATCTTCGGACATCGTTGGTCCCCTGTGATGTTCTTGCAATTTTTCAGACGGAACCGCTACCACCGATGCCGGGGAAGCGGCAAGGCGCGGGGTATCTTGCGTCTTGGCGGCACGTTGTCCATCTGACGCGCTGACAATCAGTATCCCAGGGCCGTGTTTGGCATGCAAAAGTATGATATCATCAATGGACTGGCGCGGACGTTCGGCTATCGCCGGTATCTGGAGATCTGCACGCCGACAACCGGCCACAAGTTCCAGTTCCTCGACGTGACGCAGCTCGATGTTCGCCATCGGCTGATGTATGCCTGCCCGGATGATTTCTCCGATGGGGCGGTCATTGACTTCCGCGACCCGGCCGACAATTCGCTCGCGCTGATCCGGGGGATCATCGAAGGGCGGACGGGGGACGCCATCCGTTACGACATTGTTTTTGTCGATCCCTACCACACCTACCGATCGAGCATGCTGGATCTGCGGGCCGCGATGTGCCTGTTGCAGCCGAATGGCGTCCTGGTCGTGCATGACTGCAACCCCAACGATCCGAACACCGTGCAGCCCAGCTTCCAGGAAGGCGAGTGGTGCGGCGTGACCTACCAGGCGTTCCTCGATTTCGTGCTGGCCGCGCGCTGGCCGGGCTATTGCACGGTCGACACCGACTATGGCTGCGGCATCATCTTCAACACCGACGCCGATGTCCCTCCCGCCTGGCGCAATGCGGGACCGCCCGACCGGTTGCTCCTGGAATGGGCAGCGGTGCGCGACGACGACCATCGACGCTTTGCGTTCTTCGAGGCGCATCGCGCCGAACTTCTGAATCTCGTATCGGAGGACGCGTTCCAGGCGGTCCTTCCGCTGTCGCGGGTTGAGCCAGCGGTGCCGGGTGAGGCGGGGTGGACCGGGGACCTGGACCTGCATGTCCTGGTCGATGGGCGACGGATCAATGCCTCCTTCGCTGGCGGTGGGGAATGGCGGTTCATGATCCCGACCGGGGTGCGTTCATTGCGGATGAAGTCACGCGTCGCGCAACCGAGCCTGGCCGGAGAGTCAGACGATGACCGGCACCTGGGCTTGTGCGTGCGGTCGCTGACGGCGCGGATCGGGAATGAGGACGTGGTTCTGCCGCTCGACCATCCCTGGTTGAAGCAGGGCCTGCACGGGGTGGAATGGCTGGATGGGCGCATGTGGCGCTGGACCGACGGCGATACGCCGCTGCCGATGGCGCTGCTGGGGGAGGGGCGGGTGCCATTCTCCCTGACCGTGCGTGGGCATCATATGCCGCGGGTGCGGATCGGCTGATCAGCGCAGTTTGGCGCGCAGTTCCTGCAGCCGAGCGCGGTAGCCCGCGGCGTCGCCGTAGTCGACGAATTCCTTGTAGCGGGAATGGGCGCCGCGGATTTGCGTGGCATGGCGGATCGGGCACCAGTACTGCTCGGTGCGGCCGGCGATTTCCCGCGCATAGGCCAGGATGCCGTTCGCATAGCCGCAATAGACGCAGTTCATCTTCTCGATGACGTTCAGGTAGCCGAGGCGATGGCGGTCGACCACGATGTAGTCCCGGCGCCGGACACGGGCGATGCCCCAGGCCGAGAAGCAGATCCATTGATACAGCGTCAGCGTCGCATCCAGCAGCAGGAACGCGAGGGCGGACGCGTAGATGACCGGCACGGTCACGAGGTGCTTGAACCGTGCCTCCCGCAGGTAGCGCAGGACGCCCATCCTCTGGCCGCGATGGGCTTCCTTCACCGGCGGCTCGAAGGCGGCCTTTCCCTTGGCGATCCGGTATCCGAACGGGGCGCGGTGTTCGGCCAGGCGTTGCTCGATCTCATTCTCGATGGCGTGGATCTGGGCGAACAGGCGGTCGAGTTCCTGGTTCATGGCGCGGCGCTCCGCCCGGTCGCGGCGGCCGGCCCATGGGTGGGTGCCTGTTGGCCCACACCAGGTGGCGGATCGTAACACGGATCAGTCCGGGGCGAACGCGTTGTTCCAATGCGGGCGCGAAAGGCGCAGGGTCGTTGTCTGATGCAACCGGAGACGTTCGATGACGATGAACATGATAGTCATTCAGCCGCTTGTCGCGCTGATCGCGGGCGTACTGATCCTGCTTGTCCCGCGGCTGCTGAATATGATCGTTGCCATCTATCTGATCGTGGTCGGCATCACCGGCCTGATGCCGCATTTGATGCGGTGACGCGGTTCGGCGCTGTTCAGATTCCGATGTTCCCCGCTTTGCGCCGAGCGGCGAGGAGCTTGTTGGATTCGAAGAACTGGTCGACGGCGGCGGTGTGGGCGGCGCGGGATGTCGCGTCGTAGTCGCCGGTCGGACGCGGTTCGAGATCGAAATGACCGTATTCATCCGTGCCGCGCACGAGGGCGGCGCTGACGCGGGAATCGTACATCAGCCGGCACTGCGTCGGGATGTAGCTCACGCCGATGCCGATGCGGCGCTGGTCGGTGCGGTTGGCCTCCGAGCAGTGGACGATATGCGTGTGATGCAGGGAGATCTGGCCGGCCTTCAGTGGCATCATCTCGTATTTCGTGTAGTCCATCGGATGGTCGATGGTCTGCCCGCGTGAGAGCAGGTTGGTCGGTGACTTCATGTCCTTGTGCGGGCGCTGGCCGATCACCTGGCTGCCGGGGATGATCTTGATGCAGCCCATTTCCGGCGTGGCGTCGGTCAGGGCGATCCAGGCGGTGATCTGCTCATAGGGTTCGAGGCCGAAATAGGTGCCGTCCTGGTGCCAGGACACATGCGCCCCGTCGCCGGGTTCCTTGAGCCATGATGTCAGGTGATAGATCAGAATATTCGGCCCGATCAGGCTTTCCACCGCGTCCAGCACCTTGGGGTGGCGGACGAGTTCGTCCATCCAGGTGAACAGCAGGTGGGATTTGGACTTTACCAGGTTCGGCAGGTTGCCGAAGGTGTCGCCCTGTTCCCGCTCGAACGCTTCAAGCCGGCCGCGGTAATAGGCCACTTCTTCCCCGGTCAGGCAGTCGACGGGGAAGATGAAGCCGTCTCGCTGGTACTTTTCGACCTGCTGGGGGGAAAGACTGGCGGGCATGACGGGCCTCCGGTTGTCGGTGGCGCGATGGTGTCCGGGGGGGATGGGCGCGTCAAGCGCTCGGTTGCCAAATCGTATATACGGCCGGGAAGGCCCCCGCGCCCGCCATGGTGATGGCGGGCGCGGGGGGGGGCTATTGCGCGGCGACGGCCAGTTTCGTGTCCTCGATCCGCAACAGCTTGGTGTTCGCCGCCAGGCGCGGTTCGCGCATCGCCGCGATCTGTTCCTCGGACAGCGCGCGCACCAGGCGCAGCTCGCCGAACATCTTCATGTTTTCCTTGTAGTATTTTCCGGATTCGACCCTCGCCTTCTCGCGGGATTCGGCGATGTGGAACTGGAAGCCCAGCGACAGACGCTCACCGGGTTCCAGCTGGATGCCGCGGCGGGCATAGGCGGCGCGGAAGCCTTCCATGTGGCGGTCGACGGCGCCGCCCTCGGCCGAACCGCCGCCGATCACGCCGGACATGCCGTGCTTGGCCATGAAGTCAAAGGCGCGGTCGGAACCGGACTGGCTCGGCCCGCGTCACGCGCCGTCAGCTTGTACCGACGGAATTCAACTCACTGGTAAGGAGAACTGGAAGCGGCGCGCGGTCGCGGGAATGGTGGGCGGCCGTGGCTCTGGTCGGTTCCGCCGGCGCGTCCTAGGCTGGCCGGGAAGCCGCATCCGGAAGGCGAGGACCATGAGCGACTGGAGCAAGGTGACACGGCCGATTCCCGTGCCAAATGAGTGGACGAAGCCGTTCTGGGACGCGGCAAAGCAGGGTGTGCTGGCGCTGCAGCGCTGCCAGTCGTGCGGGAACATCCAGCACCCGCCCTATCCGACCTGCGTGCAGTGCATGGGCGTCGACCTGAAGTTCGAGCCGGTGCGCGGGGCTGGAACGATCTATGCCTATACGATCATGTACCACACCGGCGACAAGCGCTTCGCCTCGGTCGTGCCCTATGCGTCGATCGTTGTGGAACTGGACGACGCGCCGGGCGCGCTGATGGCGGGCAACCTGCTGGGCGTTCCGTATACCGAGGCCAAGGTGGGACGCCGGGTGGAGGTCGTGTTCGAACCGCTGAACGAGGACATCACGCTGCCGCAGTTCCGGCTCGCGGAATAAGGGGGGAACGGGACATGTGGGACAACCGGTGCAAGATCGCCATCAGCGGCGTGGGCTACTCCAAGGTGACGCGTTCGGCCGATATTCCGCTGGCCGCGCATGCGCTGGAGGCGGTGCGGGGCGCGGTCGC
>CANJSR010000131.1 GCA_947476855.1 Acetobacteraceae bacterium | reverse complement strand
GCTGACCACGGCGCGCTACTACACGCCGTCCGGCCGCTCGATCCAGGCGCTGGGCGTATCGCCCGACGTTCCGGTCGCCGAGTCGCGGGAAGACCCGGTCCGCTTCGGCGCGGAGCGGGAGGCCGACCTGAACAAGGTGCTCAGCGCCCAGGGCGGCACCGGCAACCTGTCTGTGCCCCTGCCGGCGCGCACCGACCTGCCGGCCATCGTCGCCCAGATCCCGGACAAGCCGCCCGAGGGCTTCCCGAAATTCGACATCGCCAAGCCGACCGAGACCGATTTCCAGCTCCAGCAGGCGCTCGTCGTCGTGAAGGCCATGGCGGACAAGGGCACCACCAAGGCCAACTGACCCGGTCCGGCCGCACCGGCGTGAACCAGCGGTGGCGGCCGGGACCATCAGGCCCCCAATGGGACAGTCCAGTGGGGCAACCGGGTGGCGTTGGCCACCATGAGGCACGCCATGCGAGACCCGCGGACGATGGCGGCATGATCCGCGTTCCACTGATCCATCCGCCCGAACCCAGCCAGTGGCTCGCGACATGGGGCTGATCACGCGCTTCCTGTCCGGTTGGGCGGGCTTGGCCCGGTTCTGGGCCGTGATCGCGGCACTGGTCGGCGCGACCGGGCTGACGCTGCATCTGATGGGACCGCCGGCGCCGCGCCCCCAGACCGCCCCAACTCAGGCCGCGCCCACACAGGCCGGCCCAGCACCGGGCGCCCCCGCAGCGGCCGCACCCGGCCAGCCGGATGCCGGCAAGACCGCGGCCGCCCAACCCGCCGCCGAGGCGCCCGCCAAGACCCAACCCCCGGCTCGTGCCGCCCAGGCCCAACGGACCAACGACCGCCCCGGACGCGACACCCCCGGCCCGATCGCCGACCCTGATCCGGCCCTGCTCGAAGCCTCCCCCCTGGACCGGGACGACCAACTGCCCCGCATCGCCGCCGACGGGCGCAAGGCCATGCAGGTCTACGCCGCCGGCTTCGACACCCAGACACGGCGCGCCCGCGTCAGCCTGATCCTGGCCGGCATCGGCATGCATGAGTCCGACAGCCTCCATGCCGCCCGCACCCTGCCCGGCGGCGTCACCTTCGCTGTCTCTCCCTATGCGACCAACCCGGAGCGCATGCTGTCCGCGATCCGCCTTGCCGGGCATGAGTACCTGCTCTCCCTGCCGATGGAGCCGACGGAATTCCCCCTCAGCGATCCCGGCCCGCAAGCGCTGATGACCAGCCTGACCCCCGAGCAGAACCGCGAACGCCTGTTCTGGGCGCTCAGCCGCATGGGCGGCTTCGTCGGTGCCACCAACGCCCTGGGCGGCATGCGGGGGGAACGGTTCTCGGGCATGGCCGACCAGATGGAGCTTCTGCAGCGGGAGCTCGACAAACGCGGCCTGCTGTTCGTAGATGTGCGCGCCGACGCGGGGCCGAACCGCATGGCCTGGCACCGCTCCGTCGACCTCGTGATCGATGATATCACGGCCGAGGACCAGATCGACCAGCGGCTGGAGGCGCTGTCCCGCCTCGCCCGCGATCGCGGCACCGCGCTGGGCCTGGCGTCCGCGCCCCGGACGGTGACGGTGGACCGGATCGCGGCCTGGGCCAACGGACTCGTGAACAAGGGCCTCGCGCTGGCGCCGGTCAGCGCGATCGCCAACCCGCCGGCCGCCAAGGACCCGCCCAAATGAGCACACTGCCCTACCGCCCCAATGTCGGGGCCGTCCTGTTCAACGCCGCCGGCCAGATTTTCGTCGCCAGGCGGGCCGACCTGCCGAACGCCGAGGGGCCCGCGGGCGGCTGGCAGTTGCCCCAGGGCGGCATCGACGACGGCGAGGACCCCCGCGGCGCCGTCCTGCGCGAACTGGCCGAGGAAATCGGCACCGACAAGGCCGAGATCATCGGCGAACACCCCGACTGGCTGACCTATGACCTGCCGCCGCATCTGATCGGCGTGGCCCTGCGCGGACGCTATCGCGGCCAGCGGCAGCGCTGGTTCGCACTGCGCTTCACCGGCGTGGACGCGGATGTCCGCCTCGACCTCGATCCGCATCCGGAGTTCGACGCCTGGCGCTGGGCGAACCTGGCCGACCTGCCCGCCATGGCCGTGCCGTTCAAGCGGCCGATCTACACCATCCTCGCATCCTCCTTCGCCCGCTTCGCCGGCTGATGCGCCACCGGATCGGCCCTTGGCTGCTGGCTCTGACGGTCGCGGTCCTGACCGTCGGCAGTTGCGGGATGCCGGTCCGGGTGGGGATCGAGCACGCAAGGGCGGGCACGACAGCCCCCGCCGCCACGCGCCCTCCCTCCGCCTCTCCGGCCGCCCTTGGGCAGGCACGCGTCTTCGTGTCCCAATCCGGGCCGAACGCGCCGGCGGACATGGCCGGCTCGGTCACTCCGGCGCCCGGGTCGACGATGACCGCTCAGGCACGGACCCAGCCCCCGCCGGCCCCTTCCCCGCCGATGCCGCGGGTCGTCACGCTGCCCCCCGTGCCGCAACCCGCCGGCCCGGCCGACATCGTCGGCGTCCGGGTGGAGGCGACAGGCCCCATCCGCCGCCAGATCGTGACCTTCGGCCAGGTCTTCGCGCGGGGTCAGGTGCCCCGGGGCAGCGCCGTCGTCGCGCATGCCGGCGACGCCGCGCTGCCGACGCAACTCGATATCAAGACCACCCACCCGGACGGATCGGCGCGGATGGGGGTCGTCAGTATCCACACCGTGGCCCCGGCCGACATCATGCTACGGCGGGTGCCCACCCCACCGCGCGGCGCGCTGGTCAATCTGGGGGAACTGCACGGCCGCTACGACGCCCGGGTCCGCATCACGGTCCATGGCGGCGGAGAGCCCCTGCGCCACGATTTCGACCTCGCCGGTCTGCTGGAAAAGGCCCTGGTGACCGGCCAGGTGTCGTTCTGGCTGCACGGCCCCCTGGTGACCGAAGGGCGGATCGAGATGCCGGTCATCGGGTCCATGCGCCTGGTCGCGGATATCCGCGCCTTTGCCGACGGCGCGGTCATGACCGACATCCAGTTCAACAACGACATCGCCTACCCGGGCGACGGCGGAGAACTGCTGTACGACGCCACGATCATCGCCAACGGCAAGACCGTCCTGCATGAGCAGGACATCCGCCACTACCGCTACCAGACTTGGCATCGGGAAGTCTGGAGCGAACCGCCCCCCGCGGTGAATGTCGTGCGCGATCCCCGTGCCCTGGCCCGCGCCGGCGCGATCTACAATTACGACATCGCGGCCGGGGTGAACGCGGACCTGCTGGCCCGATGGGCCGGAGAAATGAACCGCGGGGCCGGCTTCGGCATCCTCGGCAACGCGGGCCTGGCCAGGTACATGCCGACCACCGGCGGGCGGTCCGACATCGGCCCGACGACCCAGGCCAACACCATCTGGCTGATGACCCAGCACCCCGATGCCGAACGCTATGCGCTGGCCCAGGCCGACGCGGCCGGCAGCGTGCCGTGGCATTTCTACGACCGCACCAGCCGCACCTATGTCAGCGCGGTCCAGCATCCCAAGCTCTGGATCGACGGGCGCGGCGGGCGCTGGGGCACGGTGGGCCTGCCACAACTGCCGGACAGTGAGAAAAACGGCTGGTCGGTGGATAGCGCGCATCAACCCGACCTGTCGTATGTCCCCTACATCCTGACCGGCAGCCGCTACCGCTATGACCAGTTGGAAGCACAGGCGACCTTCTCGATCCTGTACATCCCACCGGGCAACCGCGGTGAGGACAAGGCCATCACCGTGCCCCACATCGCCCAGGTCCGCGGCAGCGCCTGGACCTATCGCGCGGTCGACCATGCCGCGTTCATCGCGCCCGACAATGCGCCGTTGCGGGAGTACTTCCAGGCCTCGGTCCGGAACAGCATCGGCTTCCTGCGGGCCGAAATGGACACGCGAACGATCGGAGAAACCTACGGCACGGTCACCGGCGCCAAATATTACAACCCAGATGGCACCCTGGCCGTGGCCCCCTGGCAGCAGGATTTCATCGCCACCGTCCTGTCGCTCAGCGCGCTGCGCGGCGTCGATGGCGCGCGGGACGTCACCGCCTGGATGGCCAACTTCGTCGCCGGCCGGTTCGCCTCCGAGGCCAAGGGGTTCCGTCCGAACAACGGAATCGCCTTCGACATCATCGTCGCCGTCGGGAACCCGCCAGTGCCCTACCCGACCTGGCGAGAGGTCGAGGCTGTCAACATCCCGCGCGGCTTCGCCAAGGACGGGACGGAACTGGCCCACACCGACCAGAACATCATGCGCATCGCCCGCGGCACCATGGCCGCCCTCGTGAACGCCACCGGCCGGCCCGAGGCGGCCAAGGCCCTCGCCTGGACCAGCGCCAACCTGCCCGGCGCGACCGCCGCCATGTTCCTGGCCGATCCCTCCTGGAACATCGTCCCCTTCCCGCCCGCCCGGCCGTGATTGGCGGGGCGCCGCTTTCATGCGACAAGGCGTAAGGATCGGGGGCCGACCGCCACGCGGACGGCCCACGGTGACGCATGTTTTCGGGAGGATGCCATGGGAAAGACCATCGAGTTGAAGGCCAAGGACGGCCACACGTTTTCCGCCTATATCGCGGGGCCGGAGAATGCGACGAAGGGCGTCGTCGTCATTCAGGAAATCTTCGGCGTGAACCATCACATCCGTGACATGGCCGACCGCTATGCCGCCCAGGGCTATGCCGTCGTGGCCCCCGCGCTGTTCGATCGCGTCGCCCCGGGCATCGAGCTCGGCTACACGCCCGACGACATCAGCAAGGGCCGTGAAGTCCGGATGAAGCTGAACGACGCGGAAGTGATGGCCGATGTCGAGGCCGCCGCCGACCACCTCTCCGGCAAGAAGCTGGGCATCGTCGGCTATTGCTTCGGCGGCACCGTCGCCTTCTGGGGCGCCACCCGCTCCTCCAAGTTCGCGGCCATCTCCGGCTGGTACGGCGGCGGCGTCGCCGGCTCCAAGAACGAGGCAGCGAACTGCGCCGTGCAGCTCCATTTCGGCGAAAAGGACGCCTCCATCCCCATGGCCGACGTGGACGCGGTGAAGATGGCGCAGCCCAAGGCCGAAATCTTCGTCTACATGGGCGCCCAGCACGGCTTCGGCTGTGATGAGCGTGGCAGCTTCAGCAAGCCCGACTACGACGTCGCGCAGCAGCGCACCCTGGACTTCTTCAAGAAGCACCTGGGCTGATCCACGCGATGCCGGCCGGTCCGCGGAATACGCATGCGCGGGCCGGCCAACCATCCGTCGGAGCCGAACCCGGCCGGGTTCGGCCACCGGACAGCATCCCATCGCTGACAGCCATCCGTGGCATCGCCGCCTGGTGGGTCGTGCTGTACCATTTCCGGGAATATTTGCCGAGCTGGCTAAGACCGGCGGTCGAGCCGGGTTTCCTCGCCGTGGATTTCTTCTTCATCCTCAGCGGCTTCATCATCGCCTACAACTACATCACGCTGTTCGACCGCCCGACCGTCCAAGGCTGGCGGCAGTTCATGGCCGCCCGGATCGCCCGCATCTACCCGCTGCATCTGACCGTGCTGCTTCTGTATCTGGCCAATCCCATCGCGATTACGCTCGCATCATCCACGGCCGTCCCCGGCGAACGCTATGACCCGACCTATTATGTCCTGAGCCTGCTGCTGATCCAGAACTGGGGCTTCACCGACGGCTTGGCCTGGAACGTCCCAGCCTGGTCGATCAGCACCGAATTCCTGGCCTATCTGGCATTCCCCCTCCTCGCCTGGACGGCGCTGCGCTGTCTGACCACGCCGGCCCGGGCATTACTGGCGCTGGGACTGGCCCTGGCCGGACTCGCCGCGTGGATGGTCCCGCAGGGGATCAGCCTGGGCGGCGACATCGCCCGCCTGGGCGCCGGCCGCTGCGTGATCGAGTTCTTCATAGGGATGTGCGTCTTCCTGGTCTGGTTCGGCTGGCGAGACCACGCCTTCACCCGGTTCGGCGCACTCGCCATCGGCCTGCTATGCGCCATCGGCCTGTTTGCCTTTGATCTGCCTGACGCGCTGGTCATGCCGCTGGGCGGGGCCTGCCTGATCTACGGCCTGGCCAACCGGACCGACCCTCTGGCCCGCCTGTTCAGCTCGCGGGTGCTGGAACGGATCGGGCTCTGGTCCTATTCAACATACCTCGTCCATTATTTCGTCCGGGACTGGGTCAAGTTCCTGCTGATCCGTGACGGCATGCCGCTGTGGATACCCGTCACCGCCTATCTGGTGACCACCGCCCTGGCGTCCGTCATCCTGTTCCACTGGGTGGAGGAGCCCGGACGACGCGCCTTCCGCCGTTGGCTGATGCCCGGGCCGGCCCCGGCCCGCCCATGAGGTTCGCCCGGACAGTCCTGTGGGCCACCCTGGCGGCCTATCTGGTGGGTCTGCACCTGATCGTCGTCCTCGCGCTGACCCGGACCAACTTCCTGCCGCTGGCCTACAAGTCGCTCGGATACTGGCAGGCGCCGCCGGAATGGGAGGATTTCCCGATCCAGACGGTCCTGGAACACGCCGAACGTGACCAACGGGTTCCGAATGGAGCGATCGTCCTGCTGGGCGACAGCATCATGGGCGGCGTTCCAGCGGAGTCGGTTGGCCCCAACGCGGTGAATTTCGGCCTGGGCGGCGACACGACCTACCTGTTGCTGCGCCGCCTGCCGATGCTGCGCTCCATCGAACGCGCGGGCGCCGTCGTGATCGAGGTCGGGGTCAACGACCTGAAATACCGCGCTCCCGCCGAAGCCGCGGCATTCTACGGCGACATCCTGCGGCGGATCCCCGCCTCCACACCCGTCCTGGCCCTGTCGGTCCTGCCGGTTGATGAGACGAAGCCCGTGATCGCCCGCCGAAGCGATCTCCGCAACGCGAACATCGCCGCCCTCAACGACGCGATCAGGGCCGCCTGCCACCACCGGCCGAACTGCCGCTATCTGGATCTATGGCCCCTGGCCTGGGACGCCAGCCGAGGTGCCCCCCGATCGGAGTGGTTCGGCCCGGATGGCTGGCATCTTTCGGCCGCGGGCGGTGAGCGCATGGCCGCCTGGATCCGCAACACCCTCGGCGTGCGATAACCGACGGCGGCTACCGGTCCCGCCCCCCCAGCCGGCGGCTGCCCGATGGCTTTGGGTTCGGTGCCGTTCCAGCGGCGGTCCAGGCCTTCCCCCTCCCCGAGGCCAGCACCGGCGCCGCTGCCCGAGAGCGCCAGGAGGTCTGCGATGCCTCGGGCGCGCTCTTCTGCTCGACGCAACGGCGGACATACTCGGGCACCACCACCGCGAGGGCGAAAAGGTAGTGAATCATGGGTTGGAAGCCGATGCCGATGAACGCGCCACACGCCGCCATCACGAGCAGCGACGCTTGCAGGGCACGGGCCAGGTCGGTGCACCACTCCAGCCCTTCCACCGTGCCGGCAAGACGCGCGGCCCCGCGCAGGCGGAGCAGGCTGAGGCCGAACAGGCCCAGCAGAAGCGACAACCCGATCCAGCCGTGCTCGCCGAGCATTTCAAAATAGATGCTGTGGAAGGCTCGGCCGTACTCGACGATACCGGTCGGATTACTGGCCGAGGGTGGGTGAAAGATGGCGTTGATCCGGAACATCTCGAACCCGCCGCCCAGCGGGTGGCTGATCACGTAGTCGAGCGTCCATCGCCAGACCAGGATGCGGGTCATGGCCGAAGTGTCGGCCTGGTAGTTGCCGATGGTCGAGATGCGGCTGACCCAGGCGTCGGACGTCATGTAGGCAACGGCGATTCCGGCGGCCACGCTCACTATGCTCACGAAGATTTTGTGCCGCGAGTACATCGCCAGGGTGACGCCGACCACCACCAGGCCGACCAATCCGGACCGCTGGTAGGTGCCGATGGCGGTCATCAGGGCCAGGAAGGCCATGCCAAGGTAGACTTCTCGAATCCAGGGGATCGACGGAAGCAGGCGCGCGTGCTTGCGGAGATACAGCAGCAGCGGGATGGCCATGCAGGCCACGGACGCCAGCGTGGCACCTTCCGACAGGCCCGAGTTGCCGTCGGCCAGGCCGAGATTGCGCCCGTATCCGCCGCCCGAGATCAGGATCTTCAGGCCATAGGGGATCAGATTGGCCGCCAGTGCCAGCATGTAGACCTGGACGAAGGCCTCGATCTGCACCTGGGAGCGGATCACGAACGGGATGAACGCGGCAAAGACCAAGGTCTTGAATGCCCAGTCCCACTTGGCCCAGGCATTGATCGGATCGACGGCCCACAGCAGCGTGGTCGTGACCCAGATCGCGAGCGCCACCTGCATGAAGGTGATGCCGTTCGGCCGTGGCGGCGCACGTCGGTCGGCCACGAAATACAGGCCCATCGCGGCGGCGCCCATGATCATCGCGACCGGAAACCGGTCCATGATCACATAGGCGACGTCCTGCGGACGGAATGTATCGACCCAGACATAGCCCAGCGTGGCGACGAACGGGGCGGCGACGCTCAGGCCGAGGAAGCTGAGGTAGATCCCCAGCATGAAAAGGCTGCGCAGCATGCGGGTTCAGCCCACCAGGTGAAACGCGGGCGAGTTGGCGGTCAACCCCGCCGCCGCCAGGACGGCGTCGCGACCTCGGGCCGGCGGGAGGAACCGGGTTGCTCCTTGGTCGGCGCTTTAGGTTTCACCGCCTGGTACCAAGGGTCCCGCGAGTCGGCCTGGACGGCGCGCAGGATGACGATGATCATCAGGATCGCGGTTGACAGAATGCCTGCGAGATCGAGCATGAACCGAGCACCCTATGAGTATCCGCCGCGGCGGGGACCGGAGGCCCCTAAAGCACCCGCCCCGCGACGGCATCCAGCCGGGAAAGCAACGCCGCGTCCCGCCGGTCCGGCGCGGTGATCAGCGCGTTGTCGAGCGCGCGGTCGCATCCGGCATGGCACAGCGGGCGGGTCTGACCAACCTTGGGCACAACGTGCCGCACCAGGCCGCGGGCCTTGTCCGCGTTTTCCAGCAGCACGCGCACCACGGCATCGACGGTGACATGATCGTGGTCGGGATGCCAGCAATCATAATCGGTGACCATGGCGACGGTGGCGTAGCAAAGCTCCGCCTCCCGCGCGAGCTTGGCTTCCGGCATGTTGGTCATGCCGATCACGCTGCAGCCCCAGGAGCGGTAGAGCTCGCTCTCGGCCTTGGTGGAGAATTGCGGGCCTTCCATCACCAGGTAGGTCCCGCCGCGGGTCACGGGCAGGCCGAGATCCGTGCAGGCCGCGTGCAGATGGTCGCCAAGGCGGGAGCAGACCGGATGGGCCATCGACACATGCGCGACGATCCCCTCTCCGAAGAAGCTCTTCTCCCGCGCGAAGCTGCGGTCGATGAACTGCTCCACGATGACGAAATGCCCGGGTGGCAGTTCCGCCTTCAGGCTGCCGACCGCCGACAGGGAGATCACGTCGGTGCAGCCGGCGCGCTTCAGCGCGTCGATATTGGCGCGGTAGTTCAGATGGGTGGGCGACAGCGGATGGCCACGCCCATGCCGGGGGAGGAAGACGCATTGCACGCCGGACAGGCGGCCGAACAGCAGCTTGTCGGACGGCGCGCCCCAGGGCGTGTGGATGGTCTTCCAGACCGTGTCTTCCAGCCCGTCGATATCGTACAGGCCAGACCCGCCGACGATGCCGATGATCGGCTCGGTCGGCGGGGTTTCGGTGCTTGCGGTCATCGAAGCGGTCAGTGGACGTCCGCCCAGATCTTCCGCTTCACGGCATAGGTC
Source organism: Acetobacteraceae bacterium (assembly GCA_947476855.1). Next base: position 1,494 of record CANJSR010000131.1, on the reverse strand, counting down.
ACGCAGGTCATCAGCAGCAGGAACAGGATGACCCTGACGCCCATCTGCTTGCGTTCCACCATTTCCGGGTTCGCGGCCCAGGTCAGGAAGGTGACGACATCGCGCGACATCTGCTCGACGCTCGCGGTCGTGCCGTCGGCATAGGTGACCTGGCCGTCGCTGAGCGGCTTGGGCATCGCGATCTGATGACCGATGAAGTACTTGTTGTAGTTCATCCCATCCATCAGCGTGAACCCGGCAGGCGGATCGGCATAGCCGGTCAGCACGCCATGGATATAGTCCGGCCCGTTCAGGAACGCGTTCGACAGCAGCGACAAGTCCGGCGGCAGCGCGCCGTTGTTGCCGGCGCGGGCGGCCACGTCGTTCGGGAAGGGGCGCTTGAAGCGGCTGGCCGGCGTGCCGGGGCCTTCCTTCGGCGCGCCCTGGTCGTCCAGACCCTGCGGCACGGTCACCGCGGCGGCGATCGCCTTGATCTGGTCGTTCGTCAGGCCGATCCCGGCGAGGTCGCGATAGGACAGCAACCGCATGGAATGGCAGGCCGAACAGACCTCGGAATAGACCTGGAAGCCACGCTGCGCGGCGGCGAGGTCGAAGGTCCCGAAGATCCGGTCGAAGCTCCAGTTCTGCGCCGGCGGGGTCGGTGCGTCACCGGCCGCCAGGGCCGGTCCCACCGCGGGGCTGGCGATCGCGAGGCCCCCCATCAGGACCCCCGCGATCATGGAACGCAGCGCGCGCATCAGGCTTTCTCCATCGGCTTGGCATGGGCGCCGGAGGGCATCGGACCGCCGCCGCCTCCACCCATCACGGACTGGCTGATGCTCTCGGGCAGCGGCAGCGGGCGTTCCAGCTTGCCGAGGATCGGGAGGATCACCAGGAAGTGAGCGAAGTAGTACAGGGTGCAGATCCGGCTGAGGATGACCCAGATGCCTTCCGGCGGGCGGGCGCCACAGAAGCCCAGGACCACCACGCAGGCCACCAGCACCCAGATCAGGATGCGGTAGATCGGGCGGAACCGCGCGCTGCGCACCGGGGACGTATCCAGCCAGGGCAGGATGAACAGCAGCAGGATCGACCCGAACATCAGGCAGACGCCCAGCAGCTTGTCCGGCACGGAGCGCAGGATCGCGTAGAAGGGCAGGAAGTACCACTCAGGCACGATATGCGCGGGAGTCTGCAATGGGTTGGCCGGTATGAAGTTGACCGGGTCGCCCAGGTAGTTCGGCGCGAAGAAGACGAAGGCGGCGAACACCATCAGGTAGACGCACATGCCCACGCTGTCCTTCACCGTATAGTACGGGTGGAACGGCAGCGTGTCCTGCGGGCCCTTCACGTCGATGCCCAGCGGGTTGTTGGAACCCACGATATGCAGCGCCGCGATGTGCAGGAAGACCACGCCCACGATCACGAAGGGCAGCAGGTAGTGCAGGCTGAAGAAGCGATTGAGCGTCGGGTTGTCGACGCTGAACCCGCCCCACAGCAGGGTCACGATCTTCG
>CANJSR010000130.1 GCA_947476855.1 Acetobacteraceae bacterium | reverse complement strand
CCGCATGGTGACCGAGGACGATCTGCATCGCGGCGACTACCAGTATGCCATGCACAAATCGTTCAACGAATGGCAGGCCAAGGACTACGTCGCCAAGTTCGGCATGACGATCACCGGCATCCGCCCCGCCAATGTCGCGGGGCCGGACAAGGTCCGGGGCTCGGTTGACCACGTCAATGTGATCACGCGCCCGGCACGCGGAGAGGCGATTTCCTTCCCCTTCGCCGACGCGATGCGCTGCCCGATCCATGTCGATGACATCTCGGAAGTCTTCGTGCGCGTGGTGATGGCCGACAAGCCGAAGCACCAGATCTACAGTTCGGGCGGGCACACGATCAGCATGGGTGACCTGGCGGCGCTGGTGCGGGAATTCCTGCCGGACGCGAAGATCAGCTTCGACAAGGCGACGGGCGGCAAGGAAAGCTCGGGCAACTACCTGATCGACAACACCCGTCTGGTGAGTGAGTTCGGCGTCCAGTACGCGCCCTATCGCTCCCGCGTGCTGCAGATCATCAATGAGGTCCGGGCGGAGCAGGGCCTGCCGGCGATCAAGGGGTAAGGTTTGCGCGGGGGCGCGTCAGGCTGGACGCCGCCCCCGCAAGCCCGCCGCGACTTCAAACTGATGCCCGACGCGCAGGACGGTCGCGTCTCCCCAGGCCGGGCCCATGATTTCCAGCCCGAGTGGCAGGCCACCGACGGAATAGCCGCCGCAGACCACCAATGACGGAACCGCCGCGACATTCGCGACCGTCGTGACCAGGGGACGGGAGAATCCGTCATCCGGCCGCTGCTCCGCCAACAGGGGTGCGACATCCCCGACCGGGGCGCAGATCAGGACATCGAAGCGCTTGAATGCCTCGGCCGTTGCCGCGATCAGGTCCGCCCGCCGCCGCTGAGCGGTGATGTAGTCGGCCGCCCGAATCAGAGCGCCCGACAAAACTCTGATCCGGAACACGCGGGAATAGTCGGAGAGGCGTGCCTTCAACGTCGCCTCATGGAAGGCATAGGCCTCGGACGAAATGATGACCCGGCCGACCGCGTTGTAGTCCTGCACGGGTGGGAGCGTCGCGTCCTCCACCTTGCAGCCGAGGGAGCGGAAGACCCGGACCGACTCGGCCATCATCTTGAGGACTTCGGGGGACGCCGGTGCGTCATGTTCGAAGAACCGCCGCAGGACCCCCACGCGCAGACCCTTGAGCGGCGCGTCGATTCCCTTTGCATAGGCGACGGGGGGAACCGGCACGGATGCGGGGTCCGCCGGATCGTGGCCGGCGAGAGCGTCCATCAGGATCGCACAATCCTCGGCGGTCCATGCCATCGGGCCGGCGGTGTCCAGGCTGGGTGCCAGGGGAATGACTCCGCGGCGGGATACGAGGCCTGGTGTCGGCTTGAACCCCGCGATTCCGCAGAAGGCCGCCGGCAGCCGGATCGATCCGCCAGTGTCCGTTCCCAGCGCGCCCAAGGCCAGGCCCGCCGCGACAGCCGCGCCCGAGCCGGAGCTTGATCCGCCGGTGAAGCGTCGCGGGTCCCACGGATTTCGCGCCGGGGGCCAGGGCAGGTCGGTCGCCGGCCCGCCAATCGCAAATTCATGCGTCGCGAGCTTGCCCAGCATGATCGTCCCGGCTTCCTGCAACCGCCGCACCGTCTCGGCATCCTGCTTGGGGATGTTTTCGAGCAGGATGCGGGAATGCGCGGTCGTGCGGACTCCGGCGGTTTCGTAGATATCCTTGTAGGCGACCGGGATGCCCAGAAGCGGCCCCTTGCGTCCTGCCATCACGGCCTTCTCGGCAGCGCGTGCGGCGGACAGAGCGCGTTGGCCGGTCACCAGCAGGAAGGCGTTCAGCGTGGGATCAACGGCCTCGATGCGTTTCAGCAGGGCCTTGGTCAGGTCGACAGGCGACAGCTTTTTGCGCGCGATCAGCCGGCCGGCCTCGGCGATGGTCAGGTACGGAGGGACAGGGTCGCTCATTTCCGGCTGGCACCCTTGGCTTTCGCGGGCGCCTTCGGGGCCTTTGCCATGCGCGGCGCGGGAGCGTCGGCGGCCGGCGGGGGAAGGCGGAACGTCAATGCCATGTCGTCGACCAGGGGCCGATCCCGCGGGATCGTGGCGAGCAGCCCTGCCACCTGTCGCCAGGCCAGCACGAGGTCCGCAACCTGGCCGGGGTTCAGCACCAACCCGGCGCGGGAAATCAGAATTTGGATTTCCGCGGGGCTGATGGTCGGGACGGCGGCTGGTGGCGGCGCTGCCATGGCATTTCGTTCCGGACGGCTTGGAACCAAAGCCTAATGGCCGATGCCTCCGGCTTCAAGGCGCCGCCCGGACGTTTCTGGCCGCAATCAACCGCGGGCAGGATGACTATTTTGTCAGGATCAGTTTGTTCGAACCCGTCAGGCGCAGGTGATAGGTCGCTTGCTCGTGCTGGATCACGAGTTCCCGGCCCCCGGCCAGAAGCTCCTGGCTGTTGACGATCCGCGGCGGGGCACTGTCCTCGGGGAAGACGGCGGTGTGAGGCGCCGAGGCGGAAGGGTTCATGCAGGCAGCTCCGGTAACAGGCGCACGGCCCGGTGTTCATTGATGGCCGAACCTTAACGCAAATGAGAGGCGTTCGCAATATCTCTAGTTCCACGCTCGGGCAGGCGCGACTCGTGGCAACCGGCTAGTCTGCGCTCATGAAACAAACCGTCCCCGTTGCGACCGACATCATCCTTCTCGGCGCCGGCCATGCCCATGTGGAGATCCTGCGCGCCTTCGCCATGAAGCCCGAGCCTGGTGTCCGCCTGACCCTGATCGGGCGGGAGCCCGCGACGCCCTACTCCGGCATGCTGCCTGGACTGATTCGGGGCGATTGGTCCTACGATGACGCCCATATCGACCTGGCCCCGATCGCCACGGCCGCGGGCGCGCGCCTGATCCTGGGGGAGGCAACGGCCATCGATCCGGTCGCCCGCACGGTGACGGTGGATGGGCGGCCACCCATTCCGTTCGACCTGCTGTCGATTGGCGTCGGCGGCACGCCGGTGATGCCGGCGGAGGGCGGGGTGCCGGTCAAACCGATCGGCAAGTTCCTCGATCGGCTGGATCATCTGGATCAGACCCTGCCACAGGGCGCGCGGATTGCCGTCGTGGGCGGTGGGCCGGCGGGTGTGGAACTGGTCCTGGCTCTCGCGGTCCGCTTCCCGGGCCGGTTCCGGTTCGCGCTCGTGTCGCAGACGGCGGAACCTTTGGCATCGGCGCCGCGGCGCGCCCGCCGGGTTGCCCGGGCGGCGTTGGTGGATGCGGGGGTGGAGATTGTCTCCGGCGTCGGCGCCGGGAAGCAAACCGCCGGCCGGTTGCCCCTGTCGGACGGCAGCAGCCTGGAGGTCGAGGCCACCCTGTGGGCCACCGGCGTGCGGGGGCCGGATTTCCTGGCCGCCTCCGGCTTGGCGTGCGACGACGCCGGTTGCGTCCGCGTGGACGCGACGCTGCGGAGTGTCAGCCACGAGACGGTTTTCGCCGCCGGTGACTGCGCCGCCTTGTCCGGCAATCCGCGTCCCAAGGCTGGCGTCTGGGCCGTACGGGCCGGCGCGCCACTGGCTGAGAATCTCCGCCGAGCGGCGAAGGGGGAAAGGTTGGTGCGGTGGAAGCCGCAGCGGGATGCGCTGGTGATTTTGGGCCTCGGGCATGGGCGGGCGGTCGCGTGGCGGAATGGGATCGCCGTGTCCGGGAAGCTGGTCTCGCGCTGGAAGGATCGGATCGATCGGCGCTGGATGACGATGTACCAGACGCTCCGGATGCCGGCGGACCCCTCCGATCCGATGCGCTGCGGCGGATGCGGTGCCAAGGTCGGGGCGGAGGTTCTGGCCGGCGCGTTGGCGTCCCTGCCGCCGGGCCCCACGACCGATCAGGTGATTGGCCTGGAGGCGCGCGATGATGCCGCTGTGCTCCGCCCCCCGCCGGGGAAACTGCTGGTGCAGTCGGTGGACCACTTCCGGGCCTTCATCGACGACCCGTATGTGTTCGGGCAGATCGCCGCGGCGCATGCGCTGTCCGACCTGCATGCGATGGGGGCGCAACCCTGGACGGCGCTGGCCGTTGCCTCGGTTCCCTATGCCCCGAGTTCGAAGATGCGTACCGACCTGTCCGCCATGCTTCTCGGCGCGACCGAGGTGCTGAACGCGGACGGATGCGCGCTGGTTGGGGGCCATAGTGGGGAGGCGCCGGAAGCCGCCCTGGGGTTCGCCGTCACGGGTCTCGTTGAACCGAACGCGATCCTGCGGAAGGCAGGGCTGCGTCCGGGCGATGTGCTGATCCTGACCAAGCCGTTGGGTACGGGGATCATCCTGGCCGGGCATATGCGCGGGCTGACCCGGGCCGTCTGGCTGCGGGCGGCGAGTGCGTCGATGCGGATCAGCAACGCCTCCGCCGCGCGGGTGCTGCTGGCGCATGGGGCGACGGCCTGCACCGACGTGACCGGATTTGGCCTCGGTGGGCACCTGACCGAGATGCTCGATGCGTCCGGAACCGCCGCCCGCATCTGGCCCGACACGATTCCTCTTCTGCCCGGTGTGCGTCACCTGTCAGCCCAGGGGGTGAGCAGCACCCTGGCGCCAGAGAATCTGCGGATGCTCCCACCCGCCTTGGCCGGTTTGGAATGGCTGGCCGATCCGCAGACCTCCGGCGGCCTGCTGGCGGGAGTGCCGGAGCAATGGGCCGCGTCGTGCCTGGAGCATCTTCAGGCCGTCGGCCTGACCGCCGCCGCGATCGGCATCGTCGACGCGGCGCGGGAGGGGACCGACCGGATCACACTCGGAACGGATTAGCGCAATCCAGCGCTTGGTTGACGGCCGAACCGGCGCTACCAAAGCGGAAATCGACCAGGGATACGCCCATGACCCGCCAGCTTCGCATCGCCTCCATCCCCGCCGACGGCATTGGGCCCGAGGTCATTTCGGCCGGCCTGGAAGTGCTCGACGCCGTGGCATCCCGCGATGGTGGGTTCACGCTGAAGATCGACCACTATGACTGGGGCTCGGACTACTATCGTAAGCACGGCCACTTCATGCCGGAGGACGGCCTGGCCTGGCTCCGCACCGCCGACGCGATCTATTTCGGTGCCGTGGGTGATCCGAACATTCCCGATCACGTGTCGCTGTGGGGGCTGCGGTTGCCGATCTGTCAGGGCCTCGATCAGTACGCGAATGTGCGGCCGACGCGCATCCTGCCAGGTGTGACCTCTCCCCTGCGGAACGCCGGTCCGGGCGATCTGGATTGGGTGATCGTGCGGGAGAATTCGGAAGGCGAATATGCCGGCCAGGGCGGGCGTACCCATCGCGGCATGCCCGAGGAGGTCGCGACCGAAGTTGCCATCTTCACCCGCCGCGGCGTGGAGCGGATCATGCGCTGCGCCTTCGACATCGCGAAGGCCCGCCCGCGGAAGCACCTGACAGTCGTCACAAAGTCAAACGCGCAGAAACATGGCATGGTTTTCTGGGACGAGATCGCCGCTCTTGTGTCCCGTGATTACCCGGATGTGACCTGGGACAAGGAACTGGTCGATGCCATGACCATGCGGATGGTGCTCAAGCCGCGGTCGATCGACACCGTGGTGGCCACCAACCTGCATGCGGACATCCTCTCGGACCTCGCCGCCGCGCTGGCCGGCAGCCTGGGCGTCGCGCCCACCGGCAATATCGACCCGGAGCGCCGCTCACCCTCGATGTTCGAGCCGATCCATGGTTCGGCCTTCGACATCACCGGCAAGGGGATTGCCAATCCGGTCGCCAGTTTCTGGACCGCGGCGATGATGCTGGAACATTTGGGGGAGAAACCCGCCGCCGACATGCTGATGCGTGCCGTGGAGCAGGTTTGCGCCGCCGGAATCCTCTCCCCCGACCTGGGCGGGAAGGCGACGACCAAGGAAGTCACCGCCGCCGTGGTCGACGCGGTGCGCGGCATGAACCGGTAGAGCGATCCAGGCCGTGATCCGGCGCGTATAGTCCGGATCATGGCCCAAACTCCCGTCATTCTCTGGTTCCGAAACGACCTGCGCCTGGCCGACCACCCGGCGTTGCAGGCCGCCCTCGCCACCGGGCGGCCCGTCGTCCCGATCTATGTCCTGGACGATGAAGCCGCCGGTCCCTGGGCGTTGGGCGGTTCGGCGCGTTGGTGGCTGCATCACAGCCTGTCTGCCCTGGCCGAAAGCCTGCGTGCGCGTGGGTCTTTTCTGGTCCTTCGCCGGGGCCGATCCGAGGAAATCATCCCTTCCCTGGCCGCGGAATTGGAAGAGTCGGAAATCTTTACAGGTGGGTCAGCGGAACCCTGGGCGCGTGAACTGGATCGTGCTGTTGCGGGGAAACTTGGCCCGAACCGGCTACGGCGCATGCGTACGACGATGCTTTTCAACCCCGACTCGATCCGGACGAAGGCCGGTGGCCCGTTTTCCGTCTACACGCCCTTCTCCAACGCATGTTTTGAGGTCGGGCCGCCGCCCGTACTGACCCCGGCACCTGAACATATCCCGTCCCCGCCGCCACCGCGGTCCGACTCGCTGGAAGAGTGGGGCCTGCTGCCGACAAAACCGGACTGGGCCGCCGGTCTGCGCGCCTGCTGGGTGCCCGGTGAGGCGGCCGCTTTGGACCGTCTGGCCCGATTCGTGCGCGTCGCTCTGCCTTCCTATGCGGATCAGCGGGATATGGCGGGCATCGACGGCACATCCCGCCTGTCACCACACCTGCGATTCGGAGAGATCGCGGCCGAACGCCTCTGGCACGCGGCAGGAGAGGGACCGGGGGCCACCAAGTTCATAAAGGAAGTCCTGTGGCGGGAATTCTCCATCCATTTGCTATGGAATAATCCTGATCTTCCCACTGAACCGCTGCGTCCGGCGTTCCGGGACATGCCATGGCGGGACGATTCGGCCGCTCTGCGCGCCTGGCAGCAGGGGCAGACGGGGATCCCGATCGTCGACGCGGGCATGCGGCAACTCTGGCAGACCGGTTGGATGCACAATCGCGTGCGGATGATCGTCGCCAGTTTTCTGATCAAGCACTTGATGATCCCCTGGCAACTCGGCGAGGCCTGGTTCTGGGACACGCTGGTGGATGCGGACCTCGCGAGCAACGCGGCCAGTTGGCAATGGGTCGCGGGTTGCGGCGCCGACGCCGCTCCCTATTTCCGGATCTTCAATCCTGTTCTTCAAGGCCGGAAGTTCGACCCCGATGGTGCCTATGTCCGTCGCTTCGTGCCGGAATTGCGCGGTCTCGAGACCCGATTCCTGCACGCCCCATGGGAAGCACCTGAATCGGCCCGGGTCGGAATCCGCTATCCCGGCCCGATCGTCTACCTGGCGGCCGGCCGAGCGCGGGCGCTCGCGGCGTTTGAGGGGATCAAGGGCGGACGCTGACAGATGGATGCGGGAGGAGGTAAGATAGTTTCGTGACATCCTCAGTACCGCGCATTCCTCCCGAGGCCACGATTCGCGTAGTCGGCGACGTTCATGGCGATTCGGCTGCGTTCGCCTATGCGGCGGCGACGGATCGCTTTGTCGTGCAGTTAGGCGATCTGGTGGATCACGGTCCGGACAGCGCCGGTGTGCTGCGCATCATGTTCGACCTGATCGATCGCGGCCGCGGCCTGTTTCTTCTCGGCAATCACGACCTGAAGCTGGCGCGTGCGCTGTCGGGCCAGTCGGTGCGGATTGATGCCGCCCTGCGCGCCACGATCGAGTCGTTGGATGAACCGCTGCGGGCCCGCATCCAGCAGGAGGCCGCGCGCGCGCCCGCCTGGCTGACATGGCGGCAGTCGGTCTTCGTGCATGGCGGTTTTCACTCCGCGATGCTGGAGCAGTCGTCCCCGGATCATGGGTTGGACCGGGCGGAGGGGGTCGTTTCCCGCGCTCTGTTCGGAGAGCCGACCGGCCGCACGCAGCAGGATGGTTATCCGGAGCGGAGTCTGCGCTGGATCGACCGGGTGCCGACGGGATGGACGGTGTATTGCGGGCACGACCAGCGCAGCATCGATGGGCGGCCCTATGTCCGGCGCGGCAATGGCGGTGGTTCAGCGGTGTTTCTGGACACCGGGGCCGGGAAGGGCGGGCATCTGTCCTGGATTGATCTGCCCTCGGCTTGATTTGGCACAGAAAAAGGGCGCTGCCGGCTTGTGCCGACGGCGCCCTTTTTGTTGGCAGGCCGACCGCCGAAGCGGCCGGCCCGTCTTTGTTCAGGCCGCGATGCGCAGGTCGGTCGTCGTGGCTTCCCGAACCGCATAGGTGGCGGTGTCGGCAAGCTGGATTTCCAGAATGACCGGCATGGTGTTGCCGGCAACCGGCAGAGCCGCGTTGCCGTTGGACCAGCGCCACATGGCCGCGCCCAGACGCTCGGTCGTGTGCCAGCCGTCGTTCAGGGCCGGGTGATCGGCCGTGAAGACGTCGACGTTCGCGCCGGCCTTCACCGAGATCGAACGGATGGACACGCCCAGCCGGCGCTGATCGCCGGTGTAGGCGGCCAGGACGGACGGCGCCGTCGCGCGCGACACCAGCCGAGCGGCATCCGCGCCGGCGGGGAGGACGAAGCGATAGGTGCGGTTGGCGACCTGGGCGGCTTCGATCCGGCGGCCGTTCAGTTCGATGTGCAGGTCGGCGTCGGTCGTCGTCTCGATGGTCGGACGGCTGAAGCCGAGGCTTTCAGCGCGATCGGCCAGCGCGGCCCAGGTCGGGCGAACGTCGTTCGGCGCGACGGTCAGAGGCGCGCAGGCGTTCTCTTCCCAGATCTGCGAGGCATCGTTCACGTGGTAGGCGGTGTTGCCGACCGCGGTGACCGGGGCGTTGCGGAAGAACGAGCGGTTGCCGGTGTCGAGGTAGCTTTCGGCGGTGAGGCCGTTGGCCATCACGATCGCGTGGCGGTCGAGTTCGATGTGATAGTACGTGACGTCCGCGCGGGCGGTTTCCCGCGTGATGGTCATGTCGTTGACCAGCATCTTGGCGGGGATCAGGCTGCCATCGACGAAGATCGCGTGCGGCGGCGAAACGACCAGGTCGGCGTTCGGCACGTTCTCGGCGAAGGCGTCCTTGGCGATGCGGACCGGGGCAACCTGGTCACGATCCTTGTGAGACGCCAGGTCGACCTGACGGATACCGACCCACTTGACCGGAAGGACCGCGGTCGTGTCGCCGTCCAGCACGACGACGTTGTCGCCCTGGCGGATATCCTCGATCGCGACGTCGCCGTTCTCGGTGGTGATGAGCGTGCCGGCCGCGTAGCAGACGGTGTCGGTCAGGAAGACCGTGTCGGTCGTGGTGTCCCAGTTGGCGAAGGTGCCGACGCCAAGGTCGTTTGTCTTCAGGGAGATGAAGGCGCCGCCCGCGTCCTCGATGGTCAGCAGGTCGGTGCCGGCATTGAATGTCGCCTTGACGACGTCATGGCCGCTGAAGTCGATCACGGTGGTGGCGATGTTCTTGCCAACGCCGACCTGCATTCCGGTGATCTGCGCGCCCGTGGTCGAGATGCTGCTGGCAGTGCCGAAGTTCAGCGTGCCGGTGGCGCCGGCGAAGGTGAAGGTCAGGCCATCGATGCTGCTGTCATTGGACAGGTTCATCGTGCCGGCGGCGCTGATCGAGAACGAGCCCGTGCCGGAGACGTCGCCCGTGACGGTGCCGAAGCCGTTGATCTTGCCGTCGTTGGTGATCGTGGCAGCGGAGAGCGTGCCACCAGCCAGCGTAATGGTTGAGTTGCTGGTCAGGCTGACGTCCTTCGTCACGTTCAGCGTGTTCGCGCCGATCGCGAGGACGTGGGCACCGGTGCCGCCGATCGTCAGCGCGTCGATCGTGCTGCTGGCGACGTTGTAGGTGACGGTCAGTGAGAAGGCGTTATTGATGAAGGCGGCATCGGCGGCGCCGGGAACGAAGCCGCCAACCCAGTTACCGCCGGTGTTCCACAGGCCGGCCTTGGTAGCATTCCACGTGATATTCGCCATTCGTCATCTCCGGATTACGGGATTGAGACACAAAAACAGACGCACCAGGTGATTGCCCAGATACCAAACCAGCGTCGATCACGTTATTTTTTGCAGTCACTCCGGCGGGACGTCAATGGGATTTCGGCTGGAATGAATAAATTTTAGACTTTTTTGTCTGCAAATGGACGGCTCTTTCCGGCCTGTGTGGCGGGAGTCCGTTGAATAGGTGGTGTATTTCCGATGAACTGAAGTACCTGGGTGTGTGACCAAGGATGTCGACGAGCTCGGAGCGAGAAGTGATGAGATCAGTATCAATAATTATACGTTCATGCTCGATGGCGCTCGAAGAGGCTGCGTAATTTGCAACCCTGGGAGGAAGTCACCTCCAGGTGTCAGCGATTCATCCGATCCACGGGGGTCTTCTGTCGGAATTTTTTACATATCGGTGCCGGCTGATCGGCTCGAAATTTTTAACGGCATGATAAATAGAGGAAAAATAGTTTGGCACGGCGGTTGCTACGATAGCCGCAGATCGGCTTTTCGGGAGTTTGGATTATGGCTTGGCGCTCAATGATGATGGCTGGTGCGATGGCGGTGGGTTTGGCGACCGCTGCGGCGCCAGCATTGGCTGGCATTGTTTATGATAACATGGCCCAGCAGGCGAACCCGGCGCTGTCATCTTCATCGGTGGCCAACAGTGGCCCACTCGGTGCCCAGTTTTTCTCGGACGCTTTTTCCGCCGGCGTTTCAAATGTCGAACTGCTCCTGCGCGGTGACAACCTGAGCTCCGGGTCGTTTGTCGTCACCATCGTGAACGATGCCGGCAACACCCCTGGCGCGACAGTGCTCTATAACAGCGGCGTCATCGCCGATAATTCCTTGACCGTGTCAGGAGACTATCTGATCTGGGACTCCGGCTCGATCTTCGCGGCCGTTTCGCCGAGCACGGCGTACTGGGTCATGCTGACCGAGAATGCCAGCACATCCGTTGAATGGACCTATGCCGACAATGATCCCAGCGGTATCCCCGGGAACCTCTCCTCGCTCTATTACTTCTCCGACGGCCTTCCGGCGGTGAATGGCGATTACCCGTTCGTGATGCGGGTTGAGTGCATCGGTATTTCCGAAGGCCCCTGCGGGTCCGCGATCACTGACGTGCCGGAGCCCGCGACGATGGCGCTGCTCGGCGCTGGCCTTGTTGGCCTGGGTGTTGCCGTGCGCCGCCGCCGCAACATGGCTGCCTAAAGCAGACCACTGTCGGCAAACTTTACACAACCCGACCGACGATCGCGGCCGCCCGAAAGGGCGGCCGTTT
>CANJSR010000129.1 GCA_947476855.1 Acetobacteraceae bacterium | reverse complement strand
GGCCGAATTGACCAAATACGCCGCCAACGCCTTCCTCGCGATGAAGGTCACCTTCATCAACGAAATGGCCGATTTGTGTGAGAAGGTGGGCGCCGATGTTCACGACGTCGCGCGCGGCATCGGGCTGGATGGGCGGATCGGGCGCAAGTTCCTCCACCCGGGCCCCGGCTATGGCGGGTCCTGCTTTCCCAAGGACACGCTCGCGCTGGTCCGCACCGCGCAGGACTATGGCGCCCCGTCCCGCCTGGTGGAGGCGACGGTCGCTGTCAACGACGCCCGCAAGTCCAGCATGGCCATGCGGGTCATCGCGGCCTGCGACGGCTCGGTGCGCGGCAAGACGATCGCCATCCTCGGCCTCACCTTCAAGCCGGAGACGGACGATATGCGGGACTCGCCCTCCCTGGCCATCGTCTCCCGTCTCGCGGGCGACGGCGCCACGATCCGCGCCTTCGACCCGGAGGGGATGGAGCAGGCGCGCCCCCTGCTGCCCGACGGCATTACCTATTGCCGCGACGCGCTGGACGCAGCGGCCGGGGCGGATGCCCTGGTGCTGATCACGGAGTGGAACGAATTCCGCGCCATCGCCCCGGATCGCCTGGCCGGTGCCATGCGCGGGCGGGTGCTGGTCGATCTGCGGAACGTCTACGATCCCGCCGCCATGCGGGCGGCGGGCTTCACCTATCACGGCATCGGACGCCCGCTTACCTGACGGGCGACGGCTTCGGGACGGTGACGCCGATCATGTCACCCTCCCGGACGATGGCGGCGAGTTGCTCCTCGCTCCATCCGTCCGTGCCGGCGGGGCGTTGGGGCAGCACCATCCAGCGGTAATCCGCCGTCGAATCGACCACGCGAAGCTTCATGGCATCGGGGATGGTCGTGCTGAACTCATCCTTCAGCAGCCCGCGCGGATCGCGCACGGCGCGGGCGCGGTAGGAAGCCGACTTGAACCAGAACGGCGGATAGCCCAGCACCGCGCGCGGATAGCAGGAGCACAGTGTGCAGACCACGAGGTTATGCACATCGGCCGTGTTCTCCAGCACGCCCAGCGGCGGCATGCCGCGCATGGGGATACCGATTTCCTCGGCCGCCTTGGATCCGTCTTGGATCATCCGGGCGCGGTAGGCGGGATCGACCCAGGCCTTGGCCACCATGCGCGCGCCCTGCCCGGGGCTGGCGCTATCGGTGATCTCCACCCGCTCCGCGATCTCCTCCTCGGTCAGGATGCCCTTGGATTCCAGCAGGCCCAGCACGGCCCCCAACAGGCGTTCGCTTTCGGTATCGAGGATGTTCGCTGATGCCATCACGCGCGCTCCAGCCAATGTTCGTACAACTCGACAACCAGCGTGTCGTTCGCGCTGCCTTCCGGCCAGATTGCCCGCCGGTCGAATTCGACATGATACAGAGGCCGTTCCTCGGCCGGACGGGCAAAGGCCAAGTCCTCGGGGTTCGGATAGTCGCCCAGATGCCGGACGATCCGGCCGCGATGGCCGCGCAGGTACCATGGCGTGCGGATATGGGACGGCGTGCGCCGCTCCGGCCAGTCGTCCCGCACCAGGACGGTATCGCCGGGGTTCAGCATTGCTTCGCCTCCAGCGCCTGCCGCAGTTCCGCTTCCGTGATCACGCCCTTCTTGAGCAGGTTGTCGGTGATCGAGCGGATCCAGCGCCGGTAGTAGCTCAGGCGGTGATACTCGGCCTCGGGGATCGACTCGATCCCACGCCGCAGCTCATCCACGCCCATCACCTGCTTGGCGCCCAGGATCTGGCGCAGCGCATCGACCTGCCGGTCGAAGGCATCGAGGGCGTGCGGCTCGACATCCACGGGCTCGCACATGAATTTCGAAACGCCCCCCAGGTCATGGGGGGACCGGAGTGCTTCCTTGTCCATACGCCGACGTTAGCGCATCCTTTGTCCCCAGCAAAAGACTTCCGGAGCCGTGATGCCGCCGTCCCTGCTTGCGCCCGACGAACCCTCTCCCGTGACGATCCTGCGGGAAAACGGAGCCTCCGACATCTTCTTGACCGCCGATCACGCGGGGCGTGTGATCCCGCGCGCGCTGCGCCAACTGGGCGTGCCGGATGCGGAGATGGAGCGGCATATCGCCTGGGATATCGGGATCGAGGGCGTGACCCGGCATCTGTCCGCCCTGCTGGACGCGACGGCGGCGATCCAGACCTATTCGCGGCTCGTGATCGACTGCAATCGCGAACCGTCCTGGCCAACCGCGATGCCGGTCGTCAGCGAATACACCCCGGTCCCCGGGAACGAGAACCTGACCGACGCCGACCGCGCCGCCCGGGTGGCCGCGATCTTCACGCCCTATCACGACCGGATCACTGGGCTGCTGGACGCGCGCAAGGCCGCCGGCCGCCACACCGTGCTGGTCGCGATGCACAGCTACACGCCGAACTTCAAGGGAGAGCGCCGGGACATGCAGGTCGGCGTGCTCTACAACAAGGACATCCGCATGGCGTCGATCATGCTCGACCTGCTGCGGGCCGAGGGCGATCTGATCGTCGGCGACAACGCGCCCTATGCGATCACCGAGGCCTCCGACTACGGCATCCCCATCCACGGCGAAAAGCGCGGGCTGTCGCATGTGGAGATCGAAATCCGGCAGGACCTGATCGCTGCCCCTGACGGCCAGAAAGCCTGGGCCGAGCGGTTTGCCCGGTTGCTGCCGATGGCCGTTGCGAGACTGGGTTAAAGGACCAGCACGGGCACCGAAACCGAGGCCGCGATCCGCGCCGCGCCCTCCATCCCAGTGATCCCGGCGGCCTCGTGGGTCATCACGATCAGGCGTTCGGGGATATGGCTCAGCGCGCGCAGCACATCGTCGGCGCGCAGGCTGGGAATCGAGCGGATTTCGACCGTGCCGTGATGTTCCGACCGGCCCAGCGCCTCGGCGCTGTCATCGGGGACCAGCAGCAGTAACGGGGCATGCAAGGCCGTAGCGAAGCGGCCGGCCGCATCCACCTCCGGATCCTCCACCTTATTCGTGATGACAACGACCGGCCCCTGGCCGCGGGCCGTTCGCTCCGGGATCACCAGCACCGACGCGGGCCCCTGGGAGGCCGCCTGCCGCAGCGCCTCTGCATTCGGACGCCGAGCCGTGACCGCGATCACGATGATATCGGATGGGGAGCAGACCCCGGCCACGCAGTGCATCGGATCGCCGCGCCGGATTTCGAACCCGCCGCGCAGCCCCATCTGGTCCAGCAGGCGGCGCAGGCGCAGGCGCGCGTCCTCGGCATGCTGGCGCAACTCGGTGGTCAGGTTGCCGGCGTCGATCGCGCGCCAGTCCGCGGTCGGCAATCGGATTTCCCGCACGAAGGGGAACCCGGCCAGGTTCATCAGCGACTCGTCCTCGACATAGACGCCATGCAGGTCCAGGCCGAAGTCGCGGGCGAACTCGGCCGCCAGGCGCATCGCATGGGCATCCATGGGACCCAGCGTGAGTTCAAGGATCAGCCGCCGGAACGGGGGGCGTTGCGTCTCGCTCATGTGAAGTCCGCCTTGCTGTCGGACTTCTTTCGCAGTTCGGCGAAGTGCTTCAGCCGCTCCTCCACCGCGCGGTTGATCGAGCCTTCGGGATACAGCCCGTCCGCCCCGCGTTCGCCCGCCGGCTTGCCGGTCAGCAGCGTGATGCCCTGGTCGATGGTTTCAATCGGCCAGATCGAGAACTGCCCAGCGGCGCAGGCCGCCACCACATCGGCGCGCAGCATCAGGTGCCGCACGTTCGACGCCGGGATCATCACGCCCTGCGAACCCGTCAGGCCGCGCGCCTTGCAGATGTCGAAGAAGCCCTCGATCTTATCGTTCGCGCCGCCGATCGCCTGCACCGTGCCGTGCTGGTTGACCGAGCCGGTGACCGCCAGGTCCTGCCGCAGCGGAACCTCCGACAGCGCCGACAATAGTGTATACAATTCGGCCGACGACGCGCTGTCACCATCGACGCCGCCATAGGATTGTTCGAACACCAAGCTGGCATAAAGCGACATCGGCGCATCCAGCGCATAGCGGCCCGCGAGGAAGCCGGTCAGGATCAGCACGCCCTTGGAATGCAACGGTCCGCCGAGTTCCACCTCCCGCTCGATATCAACGATCTTGCCCGCGCCGCCGCGCACCCGGCAGGTGATGCGGGTCGGCCGGCCGAAGGACGCACCGGCCAGGCTCATGACGCTCAGCCCGTTGATCTGCCCGACCGCGGAACCGTCGGTCGCGACCAGGGCGATGTCGTTCAGGATCATCTCCTGCCCGCGGGCGCGGATGCGGTCGCTGCGCCTCAAATGCTGGTCGATGGCGCGATCGATGTCGGTGCGGGCAATGACCTCCCGCGCGCCGGCACGCGCCCAATGATCGGCTTCCGTGACGATATCGCGCACACGCTCGGACAGCAGGCTCAGTTTCCCGGAGTCGTCGGCAAGCCGAGCGGCCTGCTCGATCACGCGGGCGACGGCTTCGCGGTTGAGGGGACGCAGCCGATCGCCGCGCGCGATGTCCGCGATCATGCGCGCCAGCATCGCTTCGTTTTCAACGGAACGATCGATGTCGTCGTCGAAATCAGCGAGCAGTTTGAAATAGGTTCCGATATCCGGGTCGGCCTGAGCGAGCATGAAATACAGCATCCGGTCGCCATACAGCACGACCTTGACGTCCAGCGGGATCGGGTCCGGCTCCAGCGAGACGGTCGTGGCGAAGCCCATGAAGCGGCCGGCATCCTCGATCGTGATCTGGTCCCGCGACAGGGCCCGCTTCAGCGCCTGCCAACTGAACGGCTCCATCAGCAGCGCGCGCACATCCAGCAGGATCGTCCCGCCATTCGCGCGATGCAGCGCGCCGGCCTTGATCAGACGGAAGTTGGTGACCAGCGCGCCCTGGGTCTGGAGATACTCGATCCGGCCCACCAGGTTGGCGAGCGTCGGGTGCAGTTCCTCCACCACCGGCGCGCCGCCGCCGCTTTCGGCCTGGGTCACGAGGACATTCACCTCATAGCGTTCCAGCGCGCCGGACAGGCGCATCGCCGCCAGCATCGCGTTCTCCCCCTGGCTTTCCTGGGGGGTGAAAAGTTGCACGTTATCCAGCAGGTCGGCCGTGATCGCGTCGATATGGGCAAGCACCTTGGGCAGGTCGGCGAAGGCGGCCTTCGCCTCCTCGATCGGCTGGGCCATCGTGAAGGTCGCGGTATCGCGTTCCAGCGTACGGACGGCGTCGCGGACTTCCTTTTCCAGGCGCGGGATGGCGCGCAGCGTTTCCTCAAGGTCCTTTTCCAGCAGTTCGATGGCTTCGCGCGTGGTCTTGCGCTCATCTTCCGGCCAGGTGTTGAAGGCCGCCGGTTCGACCACCTTGCCGTCGCGCGCCGGCGCCATCGCAAAGCCCATCGGCGTGCGCAGGATCGCGATGCCCTGCGCGGCGGCCTTTTCATTCAAGGCGGCAAACGCCTGCTGGCCTCGTGACTGGATCGACTGCTCGATCCCCGCTCGGCGCTTCTGGTAGTCCTCACTCTCGAAGGTGCGGGGCAGGGACGCCTTCAGTTCCTCGATCAGCGAGTGGACCGCTTTACCAAAGGCAGGGCCCCGCCCGGCCGGCAGAGAGATCGCGATCGGGCGATGCGGTTCGGCGAAATTATTGACATAGACCCAATCCGGCGGCGCCGGCCGGTCCAGCGCGGCGGTCTTCAGCATGCCCAGGATGGATTGCTGGATGCGCGCCGATCCGCTGCCGATCGCGAAGATGTTGAATCCTGGCCGGTCGATGCAGGTGCCAAGGCCGATCGCATCCCGCGCGCGCGGCTGCTCGATCAATTCCGGCAGAGGCGCGAGTTCGGCTGTGGTTTCAAACGACAGCGCCGCGGGATCGGCGGTGCGATACAGGCGGGCCGCTTCCAACGGTTTCGTATCCGCTTGAGACATCGATCCTCCGCCTTTCGTATCTTGTTCCCGACAGACATGCGCCTTGCGGCCGGCACGTTCAACCACGCGCATGACTGGCCCTCGCCGGCATTGACCCGTGTCAATGGGTCCGCTCGGCCTAGCCAGGGTCGGCCGGCGGCGGCATAGTGGCAACGTATGAGCCGCACGGGATGGAGGGGATCAAATGCCAGTCGAGAAGCAAGCCTATCGCGAAGCCATGGCTCGGCTGGGGGCCGCCGTGAACGTGATCACCACCGACGGGCCCGGCGGGCGCGCCGGATTTACGGCGTCAGCGGTCACGAGCGTGACCGACACGCCGCCGACCCTGCTGGTCTGCACCAACCGGTCGAACGATTCCTACCCGGCGTTCAAGGCAAATCAGGTCCTGTGCGTGAACACGCTGACGCCGTCGCAGGAAGGCCTGTCACCGGTGTTCGCCGGCATGACCGACCACACGATGGACAAGCGCTTCGACGGCTACACCTGGCACACGCTGGAAACCGGCGCGCCGGTCCTGGATGAGGCGATCGTCGCCTTCGACTGCCGGATCACCCAGATCGTCGAGATCGGGACCCACGACGTCTTCTTCTGCTCGGTTGAAGCCGTGCGGACAGGCCGAGCGGTGGAGGGCCTGATCTATTATGGGCGCGGGTACCACACGGTGACGATCAAGAACTAGGGTCTCGGCGGGAGAGGCCGGAGCCTCTCCCCTTGCACCTAGAACAACAACCCCTTCTTCAGCATCCCATGGATGCCCTTTTCCCCGTTCACCGTCTGCGTGACGCGGAAATCCACCGCCAGAGAGCAGAATTGATAGGCCTGTTCCCGTGACAGGTTCGTGCGCCCGATGATGAACGAGATCATCTGCCGCAGCGCCTGCTTCATCGCTTGGTCCAGGTCCTCGTGCATGCCCATCGTGATGAAATGCGTCGGCGTTTCCGCCCGCGGATAGGTCAGCAGCGGATCACGCGCCCCGCCGCCCTTGTGCAGGACCAGGGTGAACGTGCCGGTCAGGCAGGTCTCCAGCGCGTTGATGCAGACCTCCCCATCGCCCTGCACGCCATGGCCATCGCCGGCGGAGAACTTTGCACCCTCGGTCCAGACTGGCAGGAACAGGGTCGAGCCCTCGGTCAGTTCCTTGTTGTCCAGGTTGCCGCCATGCTGGCGCGGCTGGATGGTCGAAATCGTGCCGTAGCCAGGCGGGGGCGCGACACCCATCACGCCGAAGAACGGCGCGAGGTTCAGTTCCGTCCCCCAAGGCAGCTTGCAGGTGCGCTTCGCGCGGTCGATCGGGATATGGGTCAGGAAGCGGTCGGGGAAATCCTCGGGCAGCGTGCCGGCGAGGGGGCGGAAGCCGCAATAGCCCCAGTCGGTCCCGAACTCGATCTTGTCGATCCGCACTTCCAGCATGTCGCCGGGTTCCGCGCCGCGGACGCCGACCGGCCCCGTGATGATGTGGCCGCCGGCGCGGGGCAGGGATGACGAGTGGATCGCGGCCAGGGCCGGGGGGATCTGGAAGCCCGACTCGGGGGGCGGCATCACCTCCGGCGCGCCGGACACACACTCAAGCGTGACGGTGTCGCCCGAGTCGATGGTGATCAGCGCTGGGAACGCGGCATCGAACATGCCCCAGCGAACGGTGGTGGGAGACGGGGAAATGCGGTGCGTCGCCATCCTGGACCTCGGTGTGCTGAAGCCAACACCGTAGCCGGGACCGGCGGGGCTGGGCAGCCCCGTCCGGCAGAGAGCGGTCAGCGCGCGGCGGTCGTGGTCGTGCTGGACGTGGTGTCGCGCGGCGGAGTCTGCGGGTTGGCCGGACCGGCTATATTGCCGGACGCAGGCTTGTCGGCGGTCGCCTCCATCGAGGCATCGTCGCCTTCCGCCATGTTTTTCTTGAATGATTTTATGCCTTTGGCGAAATCGCCCATCAGGCTGCTGACCTTGCCGCCGCCGAACAGCAGCAGGACCACCAGCAGAACCACGAGCCAATGCCAGATGCTGAAGCTACCCATGAGACCTCCATGTTCGGCCGCTCTCCTGGCCGCTTTGTCTATCCCCGCTACGGATTGTCCGGCCAGGGCGCGCGTACAGACGAAATGGCGTGGAGTCGCGAAGGATGCAAGCCATCTTCGCAGCCGGGGGGGTGTCGGATGGGGGGTGATTCGCCAGACATGAATCGAATTTAATCCGATCGCGTCGGATTGATTGCGGCCGGTGCGGGGAGCGTTTATCGTCCCTTCCTGATGGGACTAATCCGGGCAGGCCATTGTATAAAGCCTGGGGTATCCGTCAGGGGAGGGCGTCACGGCACGAACCGTTATCGCCCAGGCGCAATATGCGACTGTCCGGAAACCGGCCCGTCGCACCTGTTGGAAAGGCGACGCGACGATGACCACTGGCACGGTAAAGTGGTTTAACCCCACCAAGGGATACGGTTTCATCGCACCCGACACGGGTGGCAAGGACATCTTCGTTCATATCAGCGCTGTGCAGAAGGCGGGGCTGCGTACCTTGAACGAAGGCCAAAAGCTTGGCTTCGATGTCGAGCAGCAGCAGAACGGCCGCTCGGCCGCCATCAACCTGTCCAACCCCGACTGAAGACGACCCGGTCGGCCCGGCCCGTTGCCGCCTGTCCAGGCAGCGGGTGACATGCCATCGCGTTGCGGTTGTGCCACGATGCGCCGTCCCGTCACGGGGCACGGCATCAGATGGCTTGCGTCCGTGCGCTGGCTCCTCTACGGCTTTTTCGCGACGAAAGGATAACAGCCGCCCATGAGTCATACGCTTGGTGATCGGCGCGGAACTGGATCGCAGCGCGGCACGGCTCCGGTCGCGGCGCTGGACACCGCTTCGATCCAGGAAGCCTATCGGCGTTGGGCGGGTGTTTATGACACCGTCTTCGGCGGGGTTTCCTCATTCGCGCGCAAACGGGCCGTCGAACTGGTCAACCGCCTGCCTGGCCGTGACGTGCTGGAAGTGGGCGTGGGCACCGGCCTCGCATTGCCGAACTACCGGCAGGATAAGGTCATCACCGGGATCGACCTGTCGGTCGCCATGCTCGACCAGGCCCGCCGCCGCGTCAGTGAAATGAGCCTGCGGAACGTCATCGCCCTGCGGGAGATGGACGCCGAGGCCACCGATTTCCCCGACGACTCCTTTGATACCGCGGTGGCGATGTTCGTCGCCTCTGTCGTGCCGCATCCGCGGGCCTTGCTCGCGGAAATGCGCCGGGTGGTGCGTCCGGGTGGCAAAATCCTGTTCGTGAACCACTTCGCCGCTGATCGCGGCCCGCGCTGGTGGGTGGAACGGGCGATGGCCCCGGCGTCCCGGGCGCTGGGCTGGCATCCCGATTTCATGATGGGCGCACTGCTGGAGCAGGAGGACATGGTCTCGATCGAGACGAGTCCGGTTCCACCCTTCGGCATCTTTACCCTGGTCACACTGCCGAACTGAACCGGGTTCGGTGGGCGGGGCGCGGTGCGGCGGCCACGCCGTTCCGTAAAACACGGGATTGGTCACGGGAGTTCCTCACGGGACCTTGATCTTGTGGCAATGGTCCGGTAGGCGAGTCCGCTGACGGCCTGGGGCGGGCACGATGCCCAAAGGGTCCAGGCGACGAAACGAGGTGTTCGGCCGATGCAGCTTCTGAGGCGGCTTCCTGCCGCGCTGACACTCCTACTGGCGGCGGCCATGATGCTGTCCGGTGCCGACGCGTTGGCCAATGCGCCCAGGCCCTGGGAAATGGGCATGCAGCCGGCGGCCAATGAGCTGAAGGCGCGGATCAGTGACTTGCACAATCTTGTGCTGATCATCATCACGCTGATCACGATCTTCGTGGGTGCGCTGCTGGTCTGGGTCATGGTGCGCTACAACGCGACCCGCAACCCGGTGCCAAGCACGACGAGCCATAACACGACGATCGAGGTGCTGTGGACGGTGATCCCGGTGCTGATCCTGGTCGTGATCGCGATCCCGTCCTTCCGGCTGGTCTATTACCTTGACCGCACGCCAGACCCGGACATGACCATCAAGGTCACGGCGCATCAGTGGTACTGGGAGTACGGGTATCCGGAGGCCGGGGATCTGGCCATCGAGAGCCGGATGATCCGCGATGAGGATCTGAAGCCCGGCCAGCTTCGTCTGCTAGAGGTGGACAACCAGCTGGTCGTGCCGATTGGCAAGAAGATCCGCATCCTGACCAACAGCGTGGACGTGATCCATAGCTTCTTCATCCCGTCGTTGGGTGTGCAGCGCTATGCCATCCCTGGCCGCACGATCGAGACGTGGATGACCGTCGACAAGCCGGGCGTCTATTACGGCCAGTGCAACCAGATCTGCGGCGTCGACCACAGCCGGATGCCCATCTCCGTCAAGGCCGTCACGGACGACGAATACAAGGCCTGGCTCGGCCAGGCGAAGAAGGCAGCCTTGACCGACCCGTCCCAGCGGCGGGTCCTGGCTGACGCGACCGGTGCAACCGGTCAGGCGATTCAGCGCTGATCCCAGGGCAACCCCCTGGATTGGCGCGTGAAGGAGATAGACGATGGCGGCAACGACTCACGACCACGCCCACGGTCATGATAATCATCACCATGACCACAAGCCCGGCTTCGTGGCGCGGTGGCTGTTCAGCACGAACCACAAGGATATCGGCACGCTCTACCTGATCTTCGCCGTCGTTGGCGGACTGATCGGCGGCGTCCTGTCGATCTTCATGCGGATGCAGCTGCAGTTCCCCGGCGGCACGGTGATCACCAGCGGGCAGACCTGGAACAACGTCATCACGGCCCATGGGCTGCTGATGATCTTCTTCTCGGTCATGCCGGCGCTGATCGGCGGCTTCGGCAACTGGTTCATCCCGCTGATGGTCGGCGCCCCGGACATGGCGTTCCCGCGGCTGAACAACATCAGCTTCTGGCTGCTGCCGCCGGCCCTGGTCATGATCATCATTGGCCTGATCCTGAATGAGTCGGGCTCGGGCTGGACGCTGTATCCACCGCTCTCCAACCAGACCTACGAACCCGGCATGGGGATGGACTTCACCCTGTTCGCGCTGCATCTCGCCGGTGTCAGCTCGCTGCTCGGATCGATGAACTTCATCACGACGATCTTCAACATGCGAGCGCCTGGCATGACGCTGCACAAGATGCCGCTGTTCATCTGGGCGGAACTGGTTACCGCCTTCCTGCTCGTGCTGTCCGTGCCAGTGCTGGCGGGCGCGATCACCATGCTGATCTGCGACCGCAATTTCGGTACCGCCTTCTTCGACCCGACGGGTGGCGGCGACCCGGTTCTGTTCCAGCATCTGTTCTGGTTCTTCGGCCATCCCGAAGTCTACATCATG
>CANJSR010000128.1 GCA_947476855.1 Acetobacteraceae bacterium | reverse complement strand
GGCAGGCCGGCGACATCGATGATGTCCTTAACCCCCACCGGCACGCCATGCAGCGGCCCGCGGATGCGGCCGGCGACGATCTCCGCCTCCGCCGCCTTGGCCGCCGCCATCGCCGCGTCCGCATCCAGGCGGATGAACGCATGCAGCTTCGGGTCCAGGGCGTCGATGCGCTTCAGCAGCGCGGACAGGTACTCGACCGGGGAAAGCGTCTTCGCCGCGAAGGCACGAGACGCCTCGACGGCGGTCATCCAATGCAGTTCGCTCATAGGCCGATCCCCGCTTGCATGGGCGGCCACGGCTCGACGGCCGGATCGGTCGGGAATTGCACCGCGCCGGCTGTGTCCAGCGCCTGCGCCGCGGCGGCGGCAACGTCATCGGGAAACTCCGCGAGTGCCTTTTCCAGCCCCGCCGAACGCGCCAGTGCCGCAAGATATTGCTGATCCATGGTGACCCCGCTTTTGGTTGCGGAATGGATCATGCTGCGCTGCGGCAAGAGAGGGCAAGCCCCCCGCGCTCTCGCCAACCGGGCGCCGCGTCCGTAGTCTGCGATGAAACGGAGGGACCCTGACCATGAAATGGCGCATCGGCGACGTAACCGTCACCAAGGTGGTGGAACTGGAGGCAACCGGCGGCAGCCGCTTCCTGCTGCCGCAGGCAACGCCGGAAGCGGTGCTGCCGATCGCCTGGCTGCAACCGCATTTCGCCGATGAGAACGGCCGCCTGCGACTGAGCATCCACAGCTTCATCGTCGAGGCGCATGGCCAGCGGATCATTGTCGATACCTGCCTGGGCAACGACAAGGACCACCGCAAGATCCCGCATTGGAACAACCGCTCCGGCCCGTTCCTGGATGACCTGACCGCGGCCGGCTTCCCACCGGACTCGATCGACACCGTCCTTTGCACGCATCTCCATGTCGATCATGTCGGCTGGAATACGAAATTGGTGGACGGGAAATGGGTGCCGACCTTCGCCAACGCGAAATACCTGATGGGCCGGACCGAGTATGAACACTGGCTGACCGCCACCACGCGGGAAGACATGAAATACGTCATGGGCGACTCGGTGGTCCCAATCGTGGAAGCCGGGCGCGCATTGCTGGTCGACAGCGATCACCGCATCAGCCCCGAGATCAGCCTGATCCCGACCGTTGGCCATACGCCCGGCCATGTCAGCGTGATGATCGAGTCCAAGGGCGAAACGGCCCTGATCACCGGCGACTTCATGCACCATCCCTGCCAGATCGCGCATCCGGAATGGTCCACGCTCGCCGACAGCGACCCCGAGCAAGGCATCCGCACCCGACGGATCATGTTCGAGCGCCTGGCCGACACGCCCTGCCTGGTCATCGGCACCCATTTCGCGGGTGCCACGGCCGGAAAAATCGTGCGTGACGGCGAAACCTACCGATTGTCAGTATAGACTACTCAGCAGTAGCATACCCCTCATCGTAACCGGAGCACTCCGATCATGACCTATTTGCGCAGCGGCATCTTCCTCGCGCCGTTCCATGACCTGTCGCAAAACCCGATCCTGGCGCTGGAACGCGACATGGAACTGGTACAGCACATCGACCGGCTGAACTACAGCGAAGCCTGGATCGGAGAGCATCATTCCGGCGGGTTCGAGATCATTTCGTCCCCCGAGGTCTTTATCGCCGCCGCCGCCGAACGCACCCGTCATATCCGGCTGGGCACGGGCGTCGTTTCGCTGCCCTACCACAACCCGTTCATCCTCGCGGACCGGATGGTGCAGCTTGACTACCAGACGCGCGGCCGAGCGATTTTTGGCGTCGGGCCGGGGTCGTTGGTGCATGACGCGAAGAAGATCGGCATCGATCCGTCCGACCAGCGGCGGATGATGAATGAGTCGCTCGACGTGATCGTCGACCTGATGAAGGGCAAGACGATCAACCAGAAGACCGACTGGTACACGCTGGACGATGCCCGCCTGCAACTGCCCCCCTATACCCGCCCGATGATGGAGATGGCGGTCGCGGCCTCCCGCTCTCCGGCCGGGGCGCTGGCAGCGGGGCGGCACGGGATCGGCATGCTCTCGATCGGCGGGACCAGCGATGACGCGCTGAAGCATCACAAGTCGAACTGGGCGCTGTATGCCGACACCGCGCGGGCGCATGGCCATGTGCCGAATCGTGACAACTGGCGGCTCGTGACCCTGATGCATGTCGCGGAAACGCGGGAGAAGGCGCGGGAGAACGTGAAGTACGGCCTCGATCACTTCTGCGACTATTTCCGGGATGTCGCGACCTTCCCGATCGTGCCGGCCGATATCACCGATCGTTACCAGTACATGATTGAGAGCGGCATGGCGTGCGTCGGCACGCCCGACGACGCCATCGCCTTCATCAACCGGCTGCTGGAAGGCTCGGGTGGCTTCGGCGTGATCATGGAGCTGGCGCATAACTGGGCCGACTGGGAACAGACGAAGCGTCACTACGAGCTGATGGCCCGTTATGTTCACCCGCAATTCCAGGGGTCGCGGGAATGGCGGACGGAAAGCTACGACTACGCGCGGGACCACCACGCGGAGTTCACCGGCCAGTCCTCGGCCGCCGTGCAGGCGGAAATCGACCGGCTGGCCAACATGCGGGCGAAGGCGGCGGAGTAGCCTCCGGACCGGGGATGGATGGCGGGGCACGCTCCGCCATCGCCTCCGGCTAGCGGCATTTGCCCGCTTTCCGTCATGGCCGGGCTTTGACCCGGCCATTGCCAGGGACGCCTTCGATGGTGTTTGTGCGAGATTCCAACCACCTGCGTGCCTGGCGATGGGCGGGTCGAGCCCGCCCATGACAGTTAGCGGCCAGGTGCGATTGCCCCCGCCATCCGTCTACCAGCCGATGGCGTAGGCGGACCGGCGCGGGTCGGCCCCGGCCCAGCGCACGTCGGTCGTCAGGTCGTGGCGGATCGTGACCACCGATCCCGCGAGATACTTCCGGGCCGGCCACCATTGCACCTGGTGACCCAGCGCCGTCAGCGCATCGCCGACACCGGCGCCGACATCCTCCTCCACGCACAGCACGCCCGGGCGATAGGTGTGTGGCAGGGTCGACTCGGGCCAGGAGTAGCTGGCGAAGCGCGGCGCCTCCACCGCACTTTGCGGGTCCATCCCGAACACCGCCTGGTTCAGGAAGCCTTGCAGCATCGCCTGTCCCAGCACCTCACTGCCTGGAGAGCCGAAGGGCATCACCACCTCCCCCTCCCGCACCGCGATCGCGGGGTTGGCGGACATGCGCGGGCGCCGGCCTGGTCCGACGCGGCCGGGGTGATCGAGGCCCGAATAGCCCCGTGATCCCCACATCGACGCCGTGATCCCGGTTCCCGGCACGACCGGCCCGCCGATCGTCCCGTCGCTGGGCGTCGCGGCGAAGACGTCGCCGGCGCGGTCGACGACGCACAGGAAAGACGTGGCGGGCTTTTCCCCCACCAGTTCCGCCCCCGACCCGGCCGAAGGGTCCGGCGTCCACGCGGCGGGCGCGCGGTTGCCGACCACGCCGGCCGGCGGCAATCCGGGCCAGGCCCGCACCGGGTCCAGCAGCGCCCGGCGGGCCGCCGCGTGTTCGGCGGACAGCAGGGCGGCGACCGGCACGTCCTCGAAATCCGGGTCCCCGAAATAGGCTTCCCGATCGGCCGCGGCGAGTTTCAGCGCCTCGGTCACCGCATGCACATAGGCGGGAGAATTGTGGCCCATCCCGCGCAGGTCGAAACCGGAGAGGATGTTCAGCGCCTCCAGCACCATCGGTCCCTGCGACCAGGCGCCGCAGCCATACATGTCGTAGCCCTGGAAGCGCGTATGGACAGGTGCCTCGACACGGGCCCGGAAGCCGGCGAGGTCCTTGGCCGACAGCCAGCCCCCGTTCTCCCGCTGGTGGCGCGCGATCATCTGGGCGATGTCGCCGCGATAGAACGCGTCGTGTGCGGCGCTCAGGCCGGAAAGCCGGTCTCCGCCCGCCGCCTGCTCCTGATCGGCCATGTATTGCAGCGTGCGGGCGAGATCGGGTTGCGCGAAGACCGACCCGACCTCGGGCGGCTTGCCGTTGGGCAGATAGATCGCGGCGGTGGTGGGCCAGCGCGCGATCTCCTGCACCTTGGAGGCGATGATCTCGTGGTAGAAGGGATAAATCGGGAACCCATCGCGGGCGAAGCGGATGGCGGCGGCGGCGACCTGTCCGAAGGACATGGTGCCCCATCGGCGCAGGGCCTCGATCCAGTTGCCGGGCGCGGCGGGAACGACGGTGTGCAGCAGCCCATCGGGTATGGCGCCGCCGTATTGGCGGTGGAACAGAGAAATATCAGCCGCCGCGGGCCAGGGGCCGACGCCGCAGATCGTGTGAACCTGTCCGCCGACCCGCACCATGATCGGCGCGACGCCACCGAAGCCCACGAACTGGCTTTCCAGCACGTCGACCGCCAGGCCCGTCGCCACGCCTGCGTCCACCGCGTTGCCCCCAGCTTCCAGCACCTGCATGCCTGCCTGGGAGGCCCAGTAATGGCCCGACACCACGACATGGTGGCGGGCCATCACGTTCGGCCGGCGGGCACGCCCGGGGCCGAACAGAAAGGCCGGGTCGATCACAGCGACAGGACCGAGTGGCGCGGGCGGCCCCAGTCCCCGGCCGCGTCCTCGCAGCGGGCGACGTCTTCCTCCAGCATCAGGCGTTCGGCCACCAGTTGGCGCGCGGCCGCTCCGATCGCGGCCTTGTAGGCGGCCTTGTCGGAATAGCGTTCCAGGATTGATGCCCGGGGATCGCCGGTCGCGGCGCGTTCCGAGGGTGTTTCGGGGAACGGGATATAGGAGCCTTCGAACCGCCACTGCATCCCGTGGCCATAGCCTCGGGCGCGTGGGTTCCAGCCGGTGTAGGTGCCGAGCGGTGCCTGGACCATGGGGGGGCGGACGCCGGGGACGTCGTTGCCGTCGGAGTCAACCGATGGGACCAGCACGGTGTAGCGCGGGCCTGGACCCGTCAGGTCGTTGCGGCCGGCGACCCTGGGCGGCTCGGTCAGGATGCCCTTGTCGGCTTCCGGGCCGAAGTCGAGCAGCGTGAGGGGATTGGCCTCCACCGGGACGGCCGATCCGGGGATGGACGGATACTGTTTCCGCCAGGTGGCGTAGTCGACCAGCGTGCCGTCTTCACGGTTGGGGATGCGGCTATGCGGCGGGTCGATCTTCTTCGTTGCCCAGTCATCCATCGCCACCAGCATGGCGCGGAAGAACATCGACGTGGCGACGTTGTTGGAGAAGTGCTGCCCGATCCCGCTCGCCGGCCCCTTGAGCAGCGGATCGGCGCCGTGCTGCGAACTGGACCAGCAATACAGCCGCACCGTCTCGGGCTGCGGCAGGTCGTTGCCTTGCGTGTCGGTGTGGGCGAGCGATCCGCGGCGGACCCAGTATTCCGTGGCGCTTTGGGTATGGAACACCAGCGGATCGGTGTCCGGCCGTTTCAGGATCGCGTCTTCCTTCCCGGTCAGGTGATCCTTGGACCACGCGTAGGAGAACGGGAAGGAATCGGCGATGTTGAAATGATCCTCGTAATGCTGGCCGCCTGAAACGATCGGGTTGGCGAAACGATGGTTCAGCCATTTCCGTCCCGCGCCGGCGACATGCGGCAGCACGCCGTCGAACACCCGCCGGCCGGCGGCATCGGCGTTGTAGCCGCGATAGACGAAGTCCCGCAGGCAGCGCCCGGTCTGGGAGCGACCCCAGGCATAGGCCTTCACCGCCCCGCGCAGGGGGTTGGCGTCGGATTGGTCGTATTTCAGAAAGCTCACGTAATCCCGCACCGCGACATGGCCCAGGCCCATCGGCTTCGGGTCCTTCGCGGTGTAGTGCAGTTCGTAGATCCAGCCTGGCTGGAACCCGGCCGGGTAGTAGATGTGCCAGTCGGAGGGGACGACGGCGTGCTCGGGCACCTTCGTTTCCGCGCCCATCCCGGCCTGGAGCACGGCGAACGACCATTGGTCGGATGGGATGGTTTCGGGCGTGTCGTAGGGATAGCGGCGGCGGGTGAAGGTCGCGTCCCGCGTGTCCATCGACACGGTCGGGTAGGAATGCGCGGCGAAGCGGCCGGACAGCGGGCTGCACACCATGCCGGGCGAGTCCGGAATGAACTCCACCCGCATCCGCCCGGTGATCGGCTTTCCGTTGTCGGTCGCGACTG
This sequence comes from Acetobacteraceae bacterium, assembly GCA_947476855.1. Next base: position 5,155 of record CANJSR010000128.1, on the reverse strand, counting down.
GCAGGTCCAGCACCAGACGGCCGTCGCCCGGCAGCATGTCCCCCTCCCACCCCAGCCACACGACCGAGTAGCCGTGGCGCATGAAGAAGCCGTTGCCGGCATGGGCCAGGCTGAGCGGATCGTTGCTGTGCGGCGCGTCGTTGAAAAACTGCAACGCGCGCTTATGGCCGCGATTGCCGTAGTCGTAGAAGACCCGCCGGTTGCCCCGCGCCATGTCGAGCGGCTTGAGGATCATGAAATCCGACTCGAACCGCACCAAGCCACGGACGTCGCGCGGGGCCTTGTCCAGATCGACCACGTCCCGGTTGGCGTCCGCCAGTGGATCAACGGCGAACAAAGCGCGCCCGGACAGGCGCTCATAGGCCCCCGTTGCGGCGAAGATGTGCCCGCCGGCGAACGGACGCCGGTCATCGATACGCAGTTCGATCAGATTGGTCATGCGCGCCTCCCTCGGTCTGGGTGGGAGTGTGCGCCAGACGTCGGGCGGGTCAACCTGTTGGGTTAAGCGGGGCCGCCCAACACGCGCTTCACCTGTTCGGCGATCCGCCGCAGTTCATCGGCAGGGACCGGTGCGACCACCGAGTAGCCGACGCCCTTGTCGATCCACGCCGCGCCGCCCATCGGCTTGCCCTCCACCGGCGCGAGCGGCGTGTTCCGCGCGTTGGCGTCCGGGCGGACAAACACGGTCAGCCTGATGCCGGCCGCGTTCTGATACATGAACATGCCGGCCGGACCTTCCGGAGTCGCCGCCAGCCGCCCGCCGATATAGCGGAAGCCGCTGTCTGACAGGTCGGGCGGGGCGACCTTGTGGTTCAGGCGGTTCGACACCCAGCGGGCCAGGTCGTCGCGCTGGTCCTCTCCCAGTTCGGTCGGGCGGCGGCGATCGGCGGTGTAGACAACGTGGTTGGCCACCGCCTCCCTGACCAGGGTCGCGATGTCCGTTTCGTTCGGCGCCAGCGTGCCGCGTAGCACCCAGCCGCCGCCGCCGCCCAGTCCCAGGGCGAACACCACCGCCGCGGCCGACCGCCACAGCATCCGCCGCCGCCACAGCCTTTGCTCCCGCAGCACGCGCGGGTTCAGGCGGGCCGGGATGGCGCCGCCGGTGGCCGAGGCGAGGGCGGCCCGCAGCGCCTGGCGCTGCGTGAGATAGGCGGCAACCCGTTCGGCCTCGGCCGGGTTCTCGTCCAGATGGCGCTGGACCAGCAGGCGCCGGTCCGGATCAAGCTGGTTGTCGACGAAGCCGTGCAGGTCGTCCTCGGTGATCGGGCCGCTCATTTCACCCTCCGCAGGGTGGGGCGAGGTTCCGTGCCGGTGTATTCCCGCAGCCGCTCCCGCCCGCGGGCGAGGCGGGACATCACGGTGCCGATCGGAATGCCCAGCACGGCGGCGGCCTCGGCATACGAAAGATCCTCGACGGAGACGAGCAGGACGACGCTGCGTTGTTCCTCGGGCAGGCGCTCCAGCGCCCGCAACATGTCCCGCCACAGCAACTGATCTTCCTGGGTGGCGGGGCGGGAGGCGGCGTTCGCGTGCTCTTCCTCCAACGGAATGGTGCCGGCGCGGGTGCGCCGCCGCCGGTGCTGGCTGACGAACAGGTTGTGCAGGATGGTGAACAGCCAGGCCCTCACGTCCGCGTCGTCCCGTCTTGTGTGCAGCTTGTCCAGCGCACGGGCCAGACAGTCATGCACCAGGTCGTCGGCGTCATCCCGGCTGCGCAATAGCGACCAGGCGTAGCGCCGCAATGCGGGGATGCAGGCCTCGACCCGCGCCAGGTCGTCGGACGTGTTCATCGGGTCGCGCCCGAGCAGGGTCGGGCGCGCGCCATCGGTGCCACCGTCCGGCGATTCTGGTTCGCTATCGGCCTTGCCCTGCCCTGTCCCGCGCTTCATCCGTTCAGACGCCTGTCGCCCGGAGATATTCCCCGGCGATGGTCGGTTTCACCACCCGAATGCGGCGCTGTCCAGGCAAGCACGGTGTGTCCGCCCACTACCACCGCGTCCCGTGGCATGGCATGCTGTCAAAAAATGGGGATACGGGCTTGGCCAGACTCGGTCGCGACGCGCGCCGCACCGCGCTGATGGGTTCACCGCTGTTCGCGGCGATGACCCCGGACGAACTCGACGCGATCCTGGCCATGGCGATCGAGCATCGCTATCGCCGTGGTCAGACGATTTTCCAGAAGGACGACCCCGGCACCGCGATGATGGCGGTGCTGACCGGGCGGGTGCGGATCAGCACCGTGTCCGCCGACGGGAAGGAGGTGACGCTGAACGTCATCAGCCCCGGAGAGGTCTTCGGCGAGATCGCCCTGCTCGACGGCAAGCCCCGCAGCGCCGACGCGACCGCGATCGAGGAAACCAATCTGCTGGTGCTGGAGCGACGGGACTTCCTGCCCTTCGTGCTGAACAACCAGGACCTGACCGCTCGCCTGCTGGCGATCCTGTGCGAACGCCTGCGCCGGACCTCGGTCGCGCTGGAGGACATCGCCCTATTCGACCTGCCCGTCCGCCTCGCCCGCGTGCTGCTGAAACTCGGCGACGACTACGGACGGCCGACGGAGGCTGGGCTGCGGATCGACCTGAAGCTGTCGCAGAAGGACCTGAGCAACCTGGTCGCCGCGACCCGCGAAAGCATCAACAAGCAGTTGCGGACCTGGCGGGAGTCCGGGCTGGTGATCCTCGATGCCGGCTACCTGATCCTCCCGAAGCCCGCCCGCCTGAAGAAGCTGATCGAGGGCGACCCGTTCTGAGCCCGCGTGACGGCCGCCTGGTTCGGGGTTAGCGTTCCCGGACCAGCGACAGATCGGGCTACGCGCATGACCCTCGTTCTTGATACGCGCCTGCGGATCGGGCTTCAGACCATCCACCGCCGCACCGAACCCGCGACCGGCCCCTGGCTGCCGCGGATCGATGAACTGGTGGATCTGGTCCAGCTTGTGGACCGGTGCGGCTATGACTCGCTGTGGGCGGGCGATCATATTTCGTTCCCGATCCCGATCCTGGACCCGATGCTGCAACTGGCGCAGGCGGCCGTGGTCAGCCGGCGGCTCACGCTGGGGACATCCGTCCTGCTGCTGCCGCTGCGCCATCCAACGCCGGTCGCCAAGCAGGTGCTGTCGCTGGACCATTTGACCGAGGGCCGGTTCATCCTGGGCGTCGGCGTGGGCGGGGAATTCCCCAACGAATACGCCGCCTGCGACGTGCCCCATAACGAACGCGGCGCTCGGCTGTCGGAAGGCGTCCAGGTGCTGCGGAAGTTCTTCAGCGGCGAGGCCGTCAACCACCACGGCAAGTTCTACGGCCCGTTCCAGGACGTGCCGATGCGCCCGCCGCCGCGCCAACCCGGCGGCCCGCCGATCTGGTTCGCCGGAAGGAAGGAACCCGCCTTGCGCCGCATCGGTCGCCTCGGCGACGGGTACCTGGCCTATGTGATCTCTCCCGACATGTATCGATCCGCCCTGGTCACGATCGACGCGGCGGCGGAACAGGCGGGCCGGGGCACGATCCCCTTCGGCACCGGGCATCTGCTGTTCACCAGGCTGGACAAGACCTACGAGGTAGCGCTCGACCGCGCGACCGAGACGCTGTCGGTCCGCTATGCCATGGATTTCCGCAAGGCCGCGCAACGCTACTGCGCCCTCGGGACGCCCCAGCAGGTGGCCGAAACGATCCGGTCGTTTTACGCGGCCGGCGTCCGCCACATCGCTCTCGACCTGCTCGGCCCCTACGAACAGCGCAACGAACAGATCGAATGGTTCGCCCGTGACGCCATGCCGTTGCTGCGAGACCTGACCGGGGAGTAGGGTTGAGGGAATCACGCCCCCGTTTTGACCGATGGGGGCGTTTCGCAGGAGGGAACCGTCAATGAAACTCGCATTCTTCAATGATTTCAAACTCGGCGTGGTGAAGGGCGATAACATCGTCGACGTCTCCGCCGTCGTGGCCGACATCCCGCACACGGGTCCGGGCGACCTGATGTCCGGGCTGATCGCGCGCTTCGATGCCTATCGCGGCAAGCTGGAAGCCGCCGCGGCCGCCGGCGCCGGCGTGCCCCTGTCCGGTGTCCGCATCCGCCCGCCGGTGCCCAAGCCCGGCAACATCGTCTGCATGGCGGTGAACTACATGGAGAACGGCACCCTGCCGAAGAAGCCGCAGATCAACGCCTTCCACAAGGCGGCGACCGCGGTGATCGGGCCGGGCGACACGATGGTCCTGCCGGATGAGCCCGCCACGATCTTCGAAGGCGAGGCCGAAATGGCCCTGGTCATCAGCAAGCGGGCGGACAATGTCTCGGCCGCCAACGCGATGGATCATATCTTCGGCTACATGAACTTCATTGATGGATCGGCGCGCGGCCTGCCGTCCGCCGGGTTCTTCGCCATGAAGTCGCGCGCGACGTTCTGCCCGATCGGGCCGTTCCTAGTGACGAAGGACGAGATCGCCGACCCGCAAAACCTGCCCGTCAAACTGTGGGTGAACGGGGAGTGCAAGCAGGACTTCAACACCAACGATATGGCGCACCAGATCGCGCGCTGCATCGAATGGGCCAGCTCGGTCCATGTGCTGGAACCTGGCGATATCCTGGCCACCGGGACGAACCATCGCGGGCTTTCCAGCTTCATGGATGGGGACGTGGTGGAACTGGAAGTGCAGGGCCTCGGGCGTCTGAAGTTCAACGTGAAGGATGACCTGAAGCGCACCTGGTCGCGGGAGACGCGGCAGGATCGCAAGGAAAAGGGCCTGGAAGGGCCAACCGAGCAGTTGACCGGCAAGTACGCGAAGGGCTGAGAGATGGCAGGCGCCTGGCTGGTGGTGCGCGCGACGGTCGCTGATGCGGCCGATCGTGAGCGCTTCGACCATTGGTATCGGACGGAACATCTGCCCGATGCTGTGAAAGCATTCGGTGTGCGTTCGGCGTGGCGCGGGTGGAGCCAGCAGGATCCGTCCGTGCATTGCGCGCATTATCGTTTCGATACGCTCGCGGCGTTGGAGACGGTGACGGGCGGGCCGATCATCCGGGAACTGGTGGCTGAGTTTGACCGGGTCTGGGGGACGAAGATCGTCCGGACGCGGGAGGTGCTGCCGATCTCGGACGAGGTTGGGTCGGGTTGAGGGAGGGGGCTGGGCTTGAAGCCTCGGCCCCTTCGGTGGCCTGG
>CANJSR010000127.1 GCA_947476855.1 Acetobacteraceae bacterium | reverse complement strand
GACCCCGAGTGTGGCGGCCGAAAGGGCATTGATGCGTTTGGCGTGCAGGTCGGGGCCGTATATCCCGCCGAGGAAGTCGCGGACGGTGGCTATCCGAGTGCTGGTGCGGTCCGTCTCGGCCATGGATCCCGTCCGGTTGAGGATGACGAGATGGTCCTACGCAACGGCGGCGAATCGGGGCTATGCGCTACCCGGGAAAATGAGGGGATTCGTGAGGGCCGCGCCTGACCCGGAAGACAACGGCCCAATCGCAGTCACCTCGGAGTACAGGCAATGCATTTCAGTCGCGCGCTGGCAGTCGTTCTGCTGCCCCTGGCCGGTTGTGTCGTGGCGCCGGAACAGGTTGGCTATGGCTACGGCTATCAGACCGCGCCCGAACCGGTCGCGGCCTATGTTCCGGAACCGGAGGTCTATCCAGGCTACAACTACAACCAGGGAACACCGACGATTGTCGTGGAAGGTGCCGCCGTGCCCCTCGTCTACTATAGCGGTAGCTGGGGCTACTACAATCAACGACGCCAGTGGCGCCGAGCACCCGAGCCCGTATGGCGGCATCTGGAGCAGCGCTATCCCGCGGGCGCCGGCTTCCACCACGGGCAGGTTCGGCCGCAGCGCCCGCCCAACGCTCGGCCCGCCGGATACCAGTGGCAACAGGCGCCGCCCCGGCAGAACTGGCAGGCGCCTCGCGCCAATCCGCCACAGCGGAATGATTCCCGTGACCGGCATGACTATTCGCCGCGCTCGGATCGGTACGGGCAGTAGGGCCGGGCGAAGAGGCATCGGATGAAAAAGCGCATCCCCCGCATGGCTTTCCCGCCGGCCGCGATGATGGTCCGCCTCGCCATGGCGTCGTGGGAGACGATCTTTCACCGGACCCAGGCGATGGCACGGGGCACGTGTTCGGCGGCCGAGTACCAGAAAATGGTCACCGAGAAGATGAAGGCCTCCCAACAGTCCGCGGCGGCGTTGATGCGCGGGTTCGGCGGATCGGCCGCCATGGCGCCGTATCTCCGCGCGGCTCGGGCGAACGCCCAAAGACTGCGCCGAAAGAAGTAGCCGTCCGGACGGGACGCGGGCTGATCTTGTGTGCAGGCCACTGGGCAGCCACAATCGCGGCCACGCGCCACCCGTCTGAAAGAAAAGCCGCATGTCCCTCAGCATTCCGTTCCAGGAGACCGAGTGATGACGGTTCGGCGGATGCGTCTCGGCCTGTCGATACGCGGCCACGGCTACCACCCGGCCGCCTGGCGCCATCCGGACGTGCCGGCCGACGGCACGCTGCATGTCGAGCATTATGTCCGCAGCGCGCAGACCGCCGAACGTGGCAAGCTGGACATGATCTTCTTCGCGGATGGCGCGGGGATCCGGCAGGGCGACATCCCGCGTGGCTCCCTCGCCCGGACCGGTCGGGACATGATCGAGCTGGAGCCGATGACGCTGCTCCCGGCGCTCGCCATGGTCACACGGCATGTCGGTCTGGTGACGACCGCGTCCACCACGTACAACGAACCCTATAACCTCGCCCGCAAGTTTGCCACGCTCGACCTGATCAGCAAGGGCCGAGCGGGATGGAATGTGGTGGCGTCGTGGTCGGAGCACGAGGCGCAGAATTTTGGTCTCGAAACGACGCTGGACTACGATACGCGCTACGCCCGCTCCGCCGAGTTTGTCGAGGTGGTCAAGGGACTCTGGGACGGCTGGGAAGACGGCGCCCTGGTGTTCGACAAGGCGTCCGGCCAGTATTTCGATGAAGCGCGGATGCATGTGCTGAACCATCACGGCCGGTTCTTCAAGGTCCGCGGTCCGTTGAGCGTGGCGGGCATGCCGCAGGGCCATCCGGTGATCGTGCAGGCCGGCGCCTCCGACCAGGGACGGGAACTGGGCGCGGCGACGGCAGATGTCATCTACGCGATCAACACCTCCCTCGAGGCCGCGCGCGCCTACTATGCCGACGTGAAGGGGCGGATGGCGAAGTATGGCCGCCAGCCTGACGACCTGAAGATCATGCCTGCATTCTGCCCCGTCGTGGGCCAGACGCGGGCGGAGGCGCAGGCGAAGTATGACCAGTTGCAGGCGTTGATCGATCCGCTGGCGGGGTTGGGGTCGCTGTATAGTTCCTTCGGTGACCTGTCGGGTTATGCGCTGGATGATCCGATGCCCGAGGATGCGCTGGGTCCGCAGGAGCTCCGCAGCCTGAGCGCGCAGTTCGTGGAGCGCATGCGGCGGGAGAAGCCGACCATCCGTGATCTGTATCTACGCGCCGGCCTGACAGGGTCCGCGAAGATCGGCACGCCCGCGGACATCGCCGATGCGATGCAGGAGATGTTCGAGGCGGGGGCCTGCGACGGGTTCAACATCACCCCGGCCTCATTGCCGGGCGGTGGGGAGGATTTCGTCGATATGGTCGTTCCGGAACTGCGCCGGCGCGGATTGTTCCGTGAAGAATATGAGGGAACGACCTTGCGGGAGAACCTGGGGCTGCGACCGGTGGTGAACCGGTACAGCCAGGATCGTCGGGCCGCCGAATAGGCTGCCCCCTCACCCGCCGTCCAGCAACACCAGCAACCGCTCCGCCCGTTCCCGTTTTTCCGCCACCGGGTCGCGCTGGATGATGCGCAGGATCGCGTCCCGCGCGGCGCGATCTCCGGCCTCCGCCATTTCGAACGCCATGGCATCCCGGCGTTCGTAATGGGATCGATCCAACGGCACCGCCTGGATCGGCATATCCTTCCAGTAGTACTGGCCCCCCTGCCCCGACCAGCCGCGATACACGTCATCCCATGTGCCGCAGCCGGAATAGGGAACCAGGTTCGTATCGGCGACCGGTTCGCTCAGTTTCTGATAGCGCGCGTCGAACGACAGCCGCAGCGATCGCGTCCGGTTCGGCAGCGCCTTGTGGACGGTCACATCCTTGAAGATCAGCGCATCCCCCGCCGCGAAGTCGCCCGTGACCCAGGTGCCCGGGATCGGGACGGCGATGTCCATCCCGCCGGCGCCCGAGCCAACCCGGGTCGGCAGGATCCCCTGGTGATGCGACCCGGCGGCGACCGCGAGCGCCCCCATCTCCCGCGGGCAATCCCCGAGCGGCATCCACATGGCATAGCTGGTCGCGCCGCCGATATGGACGCGATCCTGGTGGATGCCGGTAGTGAAGTCGAAGGCGTCGGACTGGGGGAAAATGTTGCGCTGCACGAACATCGGATGGGCCAGCGCACGCTCCCCCAAGGTCCGGTCGAAGAAGGCCAGCACGCGCGGATCGATGCGGAGACGGTGCAACGCCTCATCCGACCACAGCCCCCGGAACACCGCCATGTAGCCGGGCTCGGGGTCCTTGCAGGCGGCGGCGGGATTGGCGATGCCATCCGAACCCGGTTCCACCCAGCCGCCCGCGGCCGCCTTGCGCAGCAGCCTGGCCCGCACATCCAGGATCGCCTGGCGTGGCAACAGGCCGCGCAGGAACAGGTAGCCGTCCTCGGCCAGGCGGGCACGGAGGGTTGCCCCGTCGTTCAGGTATGCGGTCGAATCCCTGAAGGGTTCATACTGAAACATCCCATCCTCCCGTCTCGATGCCCGCTTTGGCTGGCATGGTGTGCGGGTTCCCGGCCCCTGACAAGCCGCTGCCAGCAGAGTAACCAGGCGCCCGGGCGGGGCGACTATTGGCCCCTGGCCGGCTTGTGTATAGCTGCACCAGCGTAGCCCTTGATTGCTCCAGACGGCGCGCTTGCGAGACAGGACAATCCGTTCGTCGGATCAATGAACAACACCGGAGGTAAGACGATGCGACCCAACAAGATCAAGCAGATGTGGCGTGACGGCCAATGCGTAACACTGGGCTGGCTGTCCGTGGCCCACGGCATGACGGCCGAGGTCATGGCACGCCTGGGCTTCGATGCCCTCTGCGTCGACCTCCAGCACGGCACCGCGGAAATGAGTGACGTCGGCCCCATGCTGCAGGCGATTTCCCAGACCGACACGGTGCCGGTCGTGCGCGTGGCGTGGAACGATCCCGCGGCGATCATGAAGGCGCTCGACCTTGGCGCCTATGCGATCATCGTGCCGCTGGTGAACAATGCCGAGGAAGCCGCGAAGGCCGTTTCAGCGTGCCGCTATCCGCCGGTCGGCATGCGCTCCAACGGTCCCGTCCGCGCCGTTCATTACGGTGGCGCCGACTACGTGGCGAACGCGAATGACGAGATCGTGGTGATGGCCATGATCGAAACGAAGGAAGGCATCGCCAACCTCGACGCCATCTGCGCGACGCCTGGCCTCGATGCCGTCTATATCGGACCGGCCGACCTGTCCTTTGCCCTGGGCATGGCCCCGCGCGCGGACAACCCCGATCCGCTGCACATGGCCACCTGCGACAAGATCCTGGCCGCCGCGCACAAGGCCGGCATCAAGTGCGTCATGCATTGCGCCGCCGCCGACTTCGCGGCGGGTGCCGTGAAGCGCGGCTTCGACATGGTCATGCTGACGTCCGACCTGTCCTGCATGATCGCCGGCGCGAAGTCCCAGCTTGAGCAGTTGAAGTCCAAGTCCGCCTGAGGCGGGAAGCGGCGGCTGGATCAGGACGATCCAGCCGCTGCCTTCATGAACACCGATCGTGTCGGGCGCCACTGCTGTCCGGCGTACCCCGCGCCTCCAGCTTCAACACGACCGCGCCGCCCTGCGGCAACGGAACCGTGAGACCGCGCAGTACCTCCGCCCAGGTCCGCACAGCGCTTGTCCCGGCCAGCATGTCCGTCACCTGAAAATACGGCTGCCGCATGCCCATCCGGTCCACCGGGATGACAACCGTGACCGGACCCGATGGCGCCGTTGCCTTGGCCAGCACGGTGATCGACGTATCGCCATCCCACATCGAATAGGGCTCCAGATCCGTCCCGGAGAATGACGCCGCCGCCACGATGTTGGCCCGGTTCAGCGGTCGGTCGAGCGGCGCCACGATGTCCTGGCACCGGCGCCTGATCTCAATCAGGCGCTTGACCTGCTGGACCAAAGCGGCGTTGCGGGTCTTCTGCTCCCAGTGAAGCTGGCTGAAATACAGAACGTGATCGCGGCCGATGAAGTCGGGGGCGGCGTTGAACTCCTCCCCCGCGAACCAGCGCGGCACGAAGGGCGACAGCACCAGGCCGTAGGCGAAGGCGGCCAGGCGCCCATGCGCGGAGTAGGCCTTGGAGTCATGGTTGGACAGGCCGCTCGTGTAGAAGATTTCGGGCGATCCGCGCACGGTTTCGACGACACGCCGCCGGCCCTCGAGGAAGTCGGACACGAGGAAATCGTTCTGCGACATGTCATACAGATAGGCCCTGCCTGACCGTTGCAGTTCAGGCACCAGCAGGATCGGCTTGCCGGTCGCTTCCCGCACACGCTCCCTCACCTTGGTCCATAGGGGAGAACCGGCGGTCGAGGGTTCCAGATCCATGCGGTAGCCGTCGATGTCGTAGCGCTTGATCCATGCGACGCCGACATTCTCGGTCCACCAGTCGCGCAGCCCGGGCGCGGACCAGTCGAACTGCACCATGCCCCAACTGTTGCGGATGAAGGCACCATCGGCGGTGCGGCTGAACCAGTCTTGCGGCAAGGCCCGCGGGCCGGGGGTCACGTACGGACTGGCCGGGAACAGCCCGTGCAGGACGACATCGACGAGCACGCGAATGCCGCGTGCATGGGCCTCGGACACGAAGGCCTTGAACTCCGCATCCGTGCCGAGGCGGGGGTTCAGCTTGTCGGGCTGTCCCGCGGCGTAGAGGTTCGACTCCCGCAGATCGGGCGCGGTCGGTCCGTCGTGCACCGGGGTCAGGATGATCGCGGTGATCCCCAGGTCCTGCAATTCATCGAGCTTCCTGGTGGCCGCGGCCAGGCGCGAAAGACCGCTGGCTTCCGTGAAGGTCGAAAGCCGCATCTCATACATGACCAGGCCGCGCGCCCAGGCGGGGGTGGCGGGCGTCGTGTTCTGGCCTGGCAGCAGGCAGCGATCTGGCCGCCATCGCCCGGCGATCAGCTGCGGCGGCAGCCCATGAGGCGTTCCTTGCGGGGCCATGTGCAGGGTCCGGTCGGCGGGCCCGCCGCCGATGACATCCTTTTGCAGGACCGCGTTGCCGCGCCAGATGGCGACACCGAGGCCGGCGCTTCCGGGCTGCCATCGGCCGAACAGCGGCTTCATCCCCTGGCCCGCGCCATAGCGGAAGCTGCGGGCTGTTGTGTTCGCGGGATCGTTGGTCAGCCGCAGATGGAACGTGCCCGTGGCCTCGTCATACAGGCCGACGCAGGTGATCCCGTCACCGATCCAATCGCCGGCGATCGGCAACCCGCCCTCGCCCGCTATGCCGAACGGCAGCACGAGGTCTGCGGCCCCCGCGGCATTCGCGTGGCGCAACCGGAAGACCCGGGCCTGCCGATCATACACACCGACCGACGCGTAACCCTTGCCCGTCCAGTCGCCCGCCACCGGCCGGTTGCCCTGTCCTGGGGTGCCGAAGACGAAACGGGTTTCCTCCCGATGGGCGGACGAACCCGGTCTCAGGCGGAATGTCGCGCTGTCGGGATCATAGACGCCGACCGAGTCAAAGCCGCTCCGGTCCCAGTCGCCCACGATCCCGATGGTTCGGCCCGATGCGCCGCCGAAGGCGATCTCCTGGATGAACTCGGAATGATCGGAGTCGTGGAGGAAGAAGACGCCCCGGTTCGCGAAGTAGAGGCCGATCGTGTCCGATACCCGCGACCAGTTCTGGCACGCGGGGGCCCGGGCCAGGGCGACGGTGGGTGATGCCAGCCACCAGAGCGCCAGCGCCAGGACCACCGCCGCGGATCGACGGATCGTTCTCATGCATGACATGGCGTGCTTTCAGTGCCGCCCCGAGGCGGGGGCATGGTCCGGCCGAACCATGCTCCGCCCCAGCGTCACTGGCGCCGGACCGGTGCGGCGTTCACCACTTGTAGACCTTCTGCACGGTGCCGCCCATCAGCCTGGCTTTGTCCTCGGCGGACAGGCGCGTGGTGTTGCGGTAGGGCGCGACGCCCTGCTCATAGGTCAGCATCTGGATCGTGCGCGTCCAGTCGGTGCCCCACATGCAGCGGTCCAGCCCGAAGGCGTCGATGATGCGGAGCACCGGTTCCCAGATGTCGTCATAGGGGAAGGGCTGGTGCGACATCGTGCAGGTGCCGCTGATCTTCACTCGGACGTTGGGATACTGGGCCAGGGCGAGCAGCTTCGGCAGGTCGGCCCAGACATCGGCGGGCACCGGCGGGGTCTGGGGCTGGAGCATGCCGACATGGTCGACGACGATCACCGTGTCCGGGTGGCGCTGGATATGCGGCAGGCCTTTGTCGAGGATGCCCCAGCACAGCATGTTCACCGGCAGACCATGCCGAGCGGCGGCGCGGAAGGCACGATTGAGGCCGGGGTGGTCGGGGTCCATCGGCATCCCCTCCCGCAGCAGGATGCGGATGCCGCGGGCGCCATCGGTGACCGCCCATTTGGCGACCACGTCGTCGATCGCCGGATCGGTGGGATCGACGGGTGTCACCACGCGGAATTTGTCGGGATACTTGTTGTAGACCTCCAGCGCGTAGCTGGGATCGAAGCGATAGGCGCTGAAGGAGGACACCATGATCGCGCCATCGACTCCGACGGCGGTCATGGCGGCGACCATCTCCTCTCCGGTGGCCGAGGTCAGCCCGTGGGAGGGACCGGCCCAGGGCCGTCCGGGGTGATCGCGGTCGAAGGGATGAACCTGGACGTCGATGACTGGCATGGGCGTTCTCCTGTCGGGCTTTTCCGGATTGTCCGACATCCTGGGGTCGATGCCCAGGGGGAGGTTCAGAGCGGTGGGGGCGCATGGTCTGATGGGGGGGGGATGGCTCCAGGGCCAGGATGTGCATTTGTTTTAGGCATTCTATCCCCATCCGGTGTCACTTTGCACTTTATGTGCCCATATTTCCGAGGATTGGGACATTTTGCAGCCCGCGCGCTTCCATTCCTACCGCCCGTCAAACGGAGCGGGATCTCCGAATGTTTACGAAATAGGCAGCGCCGCCGCTCGACGGGTACGGGTCTTGCTTACACTCCTCCCGACACCTACTCCGGCGGAGACACCGTGCCCATGGCCACCGAACTGCACTACCTGACGATCGCCAAAGCCTCGGCCATGATCCGTGCCGGCACCCTGTCGCCGGTCGACCTGACCCGCGCCTTCATCGATCGAGTCAAGACCCTGGACCCGAAACTCAACAGTTTCATCCTGCTGCTGGCGGAGCAGGCCCTCGCCGACGCCGCGAAGGCCGAGGCCGAGATCAAGGCCGGCGGCTGGAAAGGCCCGCTGCACGGGATCCCGATCGGGCTGAAGGACATCTACAACACGGCCGGCATCGCCACGACCGGCCATTCCGCGCTGTTCAAGGACCATGTCCCGGCCGAGGACGCGACCACCGTCCGGCTGCTGCGCCAGGCCGGCGCCGTTATCCTGGGCAAGCTCTCGACGCATGAATTCGCGACCGGCGGTCCGTCCTTCGACCTGCCTTGGCCGCCCGCCCGCAATCCCTGGAACCTGGAGCATATGCCTGGCGGTTCTTCCAGCGGCTCGGGCGCCGCCGTCGCAGCCGGCCTGTGCGCGGGCGCCATGGGCACCGACACCGGCGGTTCCATCCGCTGGCCCGCGGCGATGTGCGGGATCGCCGGGCACAAGCCGACGTACGGCCTGGTCAGCCGGCGCGGCATCCTGCCCCTCTCGTTCAGCCTCGATCATGGCGGGCCGATGTGCTGGACCGCCGAGGACTGTGCCCTGATGATGCAGGTGCTGGCAGGCCACGATCCGCTCGACCCCGGCAGCGCCGATGTCGCCGTGCCCGATTTCGTGGGAACCTTGGGTGGCGGCATCGCGGGGATGCGCATCGGCGTGCCCCGGCATCTGTTCGAGACCGATCTGCCCAGCACGCCCGAGGTCATTGCCGCCTTCGACGAATCCCTCCGCGTGCTGACCGGCCTCGGCGCCACGGTGCGGGAAATCACGCTGTCGCCGCTGCTGGACTACTCGGACATCTGCAGCCTGATCTCGCGCTCCGAGAGCTATGCCGTGCATGAGCGCTATCTGACCAAGACGCCCGAGCTTTACGGCGAACTCGGCCGGCGTCGCCTGATGGCGGGCGCGATGGTGCGCGCCAGCGACTACATCAACGCGCTGCGCCAACGCGCGGTGCTGATCGCCGAGATGGCCGCGGCCTTTGAAACCGTCGATATCATCGCGATCCCCGGCTGGCACTCACCGGCACCGACCTTTGGGGATGCGGCCGTGCCGCGGGGGCCGATCCTGACTCAGGTGTTCAACGTCACCGGCAGTCCGGCGCTGTCGCTGTGCAACGGCTTCTCCAGCACGGGCCTGCCGCTGTCGCTGCAACTCGCGGGCCGTCCGTTTGAGGATCATATCGTTCTGAAGACCGGCGATGCGTTTGAGAAGGCCACCGACTTCCGGTCCCTGCGGCCGGCTTTCGGAGCGGCATTGGAACTTGCGGCGGAATAGGACGGGGAAAGACGAGCATGAGCGATTTCAAGGAAAGTCTTGCCGCGCTTGGGATGCAATTGCCCGAGGCGGAACTTCCGGGCCTGGAGGCGATGATGGCGGATCTGGAGCGGGCCGCCGCGATCGTCCGTAAGACGGAACGGTCATACCAGGAGGAGCCAGCCCTGGTGCTGCGCCTGCGGCCGGTCTGATCAATCGGAACCGGGGACCCGACCGGGTCCCCGGAACGGATCAGGCGGCGAGGCGGGTGGTATCGGCCAGCAATCCGACCACCATGTCGGTGTCCATGACGTCACCGAAGGTCAGGTAGAACGCGGTCAACGAAGCCTCATGTTCCGCCTGCGTCATGGCGGCGTTGCCATCGCTGACCATGATCACGCGAAAGTTCGACATCATCGCGTCGCGCGCCGAGGACTCGCAGCAGACGTTGGTGACGGTGCCAGTGATCAGCACGGTATCGAACCCGCGGGCACGCAGGCGGGCGGGCAGATCGGAGGTGCCGGGCAGGAAGGCGCTGAACCGGTACTTCTTGACGATCTCATCTTCTGGCCGCACGTCGAGCGTCGGCCACAGTTCATGACCCTTGGTATTCTCGCTCATGGCGGCGGCGCGTTTGGCGCGTCCCGCGGGCGTGGAAATGTCCTGCATGACCGACCATTCCGTCAGGCAGGTTTCATCGAAGGTGTTCTTGATCCAAAAAACCGCGCCACCGGCGGCGCGGGTCGCAGCGGCGAGACGGTTGACATTGGGAACGATGTCGCGCGCGGCCGGGCAGACGGCATGGCCGACTTCGTCATCCATGAAGGCGTTTTGCAGGTCGACAACGACCAGGGCCGTTCGTTTCGGATCAAGGTCGGAAAAAATATGCTCCGTCCCACGCCGAGCGACGACGCGTTCTATGATGGAAGGAGGAAACGTGACGCCATTCATTGCGGTTTCTCCTGGATGTGGGGGCTACGAATTGCCCACAAAATCAGCAACGCAACGTTGCGTGCTTCAGCAACGGCATAGTGCCGCCTAAAGATGCTCATGTATAGACGATAATCGCACGCTGTTGGGCAAATCGGCGCCATCTGGCCTTGGAGGCCGGATGGCGCCTGCCATCACTCAAAGAATAAAGTTCGTCCCCGTCAGCGTATGCGACCCGGTCAGTTGCAGCGCGAAGTCCGCCCCCAGCCCCGCGTTCACGTTCCCTGAAATCACCGTCATCCCGCCAACGACCTCGGCCCGCACCTGGCCGGCCGCCGAGAACGCCGCCGATCCGATGAACGTGAACGCCTGGTCCCCGCCCACACCGGTGTTCGCATCCAGCGCCGCCAGCCCGATCAGGTCCCCGGCCAGCGCCGAGTAGTCCCCGACCGTGTCCCGGCCCGCCGGATCGACCGTCGAGTCTGACAGCGCCAGCAGCGCGAACACATCCGCGCCCACGCCGCCGAACACCATGTCCGCCCCGCCGCCGCCGGCGATCGTGTCGTCGCCGATCCCGCCGAAGATCGTGTTGGCAAAACCGTTCCCCGTCAGCGCCACGCCGGGTGCCCCCGTGTTGGCAATCAGGAACTCGATCTCCGAGGCATCCGGCAGCGTGTAGCCGACGCTTGCATAGACCGTGTCGAAGCCCTCTCCCGGGGCCTCGGTCACCACGTCGGCGGCGTTGTCCACCAGGTAGATGTCGTTGCCGCCGCCGCCAACCGACAGGTCCGGACCGGCGGCGAACAGCACGTCGGCGTTGGCGGTGCCCATGACGATCGTGGATACGCTGGATGCCGCGGAGGCGTTCCCCGCGAGGTCGGTTGCCTTCGCTGTCAACGCATGGCTGCCGGCGCCGAGCGCG
>CANJSR010000126.1 GCA_947476855.1 Acetobacteraceae bacterium | reverse complement strand
TCAGGCGCGCGGAACCTCGGGGGCCGCTCATGGCACCGCCGGCGGGATTGCTCAACGGATCCGTTGAACACCGCGCACTTGCATGGTCCCGCCCTTGTCGGCGACGATGCCGGAAATCCATCAGAGGAAACGCGCGATGAATGACATGACCGAGGCCGTGGCCGCCCCGCGGAACATCTCCCGCGCCGAACACGATGCGGGCATGGCGGCCTATCGCGCGGCGGGGCAACGCCTGGCCGAGGAAATCGGCAATCGCGGCCCCCTCCGGCTGACGGATGACGGCGCGCTGCATCCCGACATCCAGGCCGCCTATTGGCGCCACGGCTACTACGTCTTCACCGGCGTCATCGATCAGGCCGAGATCGCCGCCCTGCGCACCGACGCACAGAGCATGCTCGCCCGCGCGCCGATCGGGCCGGACGCGACCGTCGACGCGCAGGGTCGCCCGGCGCTGGGCCTGGACTACGCCCGCGTGCCGTACCGCTTCACCAGGCCGCTGGCCGACCCCTGGGGTGGCACGGCGATCCTCGGCGGGCGGCATCCGGCGCAGATGTCCCAGCCGAAGCCGGACGCCGACGCGCCCGAGCATGTGGTGTTCCTGATGTACGCCATGTGCCAGGCCATGCCGTCCGGGCTGCGCCTGTATGGGCACCCGAAGCTGCTGGCGGCGGCACAGTCGATCAATGGCACTGATTTCGTGCCGTTCAACGATGCGATCTTTGTGAAGCAACCCGGTCTCGGCGGTTCCGTCGCCTGGCATCAGGACGGTGTCACGCACTGGAACAACCCGGCATGGGATGAGGGCATTCACGGCTTCAACTTCCAGGTCCAGCTCTACCCCGCCACCGTCGGCAACTGCCTATGGGTCATCCCCGGCTCCCACAAGCTCGGCAAGGCGGACATCAAGTCCATGGTGCGGGAGAATGGCGGCAGTGAGCAGTTGCCGGGCGCCGTGCCCCTGGTGTGCGCCGCGGGTGACGTGACCATGGTCAACCGGCAGATGGTGCATGGGTCCTTCGCGAATTCCTCGCCCGATCTGCGGATCTCGCTGACCTTCGGGTTCCATCGGCGCACATCCGTGCTGGGCCAGAAGGCCGCGCTGGCAATCGCGGAGACAGAGGCGACGTACGATGAGAAGCGGATCTTCGAACGCTCCTCCGTGATCCAGGTCGCGATCGACGCCCGTCATCAGGCCTTTCCGCATGAGCCGGTGTTCGCCTATCAGCCGTTCCGTGGCCAGGAAGACGCGTTTCGTTTCACGCCGGAGACGTTCGATCGGGTGATCCGCGACTACAACACCAAGGACCTGGCCATCTGAGGAACCGCACGCATGTCCGCAACCACTGATCGCGTTGCGTCCGGGCAGGGCGACGCGCCGCCCGCGACGCCGATCCGGGCGGCGCCGGTCTTTGTCTGGCCGCCGCAACCGGCTGCCCTGTTCCGGTTCCTCTTCGGCCTGCCGGGATACTTCCTGCCGCTGAACATCCTGTATATGGGCCTCGCCATCCTGACCTGGTTCGCCTTCACGCCCGACCTCGCGCGCATGGCGACGTTCCAGTGGGATTGGGTGGCAATCGTCTATGGGCGCAATCTTGGCCTGACGTTCCTGGTCTATGGCGGACTGCATCTGCGGTTCTACATCCTGAAGGCGCAGGGCACCCGCTATATGCTGAACCGGCGGGAACCCACCGCCTCGCATCGCCGCTTCCTGTTCGGCAGCCAGGTCCGGGAGAACATGTTCTGGACCGCGTTCAGCGGCGTCGGCATCTGGACCGCGTATGAGGTCGTGACGCTCTGGGCCTTCGCCAACGGCTACATCCCGATGCTGGATTGGGAACAGCATCCGATCTATTTCGTGCTGCTGTTCTGCGCGATCCCGATGATCCGTGACGCGCATTTCTATTTCATCCACCGCCTGCTGCACTACGGCTTCCTCTACAGGCGGTTTCACGCGCTGCACCACAAGAACACCGACATCGGCCCCTGGTCGGGCATGTCGATGCACCCTGTGGAACACGTCCTGTATTTCAGCGGCATCCTGATCCACTGGGTCCTGCTGTCACACCCGCTGCATGCGATCTTCCATGTGCAGCAAACCGGCCTCGCGCCGGCCCTGGGGCATGTCGGGTTCCACAAGCTGCTGACGAAACGAGAGAACGTCTACGGCATCGGCCAGCGCTATTTCCACTTCCTGCATCACCGGTATTTCGAGTGCAACTACGGCGGTGACGGCACCGTGCCGCTCGATAAATGGTTTGGGAGCTGGCACGACGGCACGCCGGAAAGCCACGAACTCATGCGGACCCGGCGCGCGAAGGTCCACGGAAGCTGATCCGCGTTCCAAACGTCAGCGCGGGTGCGGGCGGCGATTGAGCCGGTCCGCACCCGGCGGCGCCTGATCGGGCGGGCGGGCACCGCCCTGGTTGCAGGCGGCGGCGGCCCGACCCCGTCAGAATTGCGGGTCGCCCTTCATGGCACCGAACACCAGCCGGTCCCGGTTCTGCTGCATCAGCATCGTCAGGCCCGGCGTCGTTTCCAGCCCCATCCCCGCGGGCATGCCGGTGTCCGGGTCAGGGTGGATCTTCGAATAGCTCTGGCTGGATACTTTTTCCCACTTGCCGGCGGGCTTCCTGATCTCAAAACTCACGACGGTCGCCTTGAACACCATCCGAACGATCGGCTCCTTGGGGGAGGACGGCTTCGTCAGGCTCGGGCAACCAGCAATCACCTGCCAACCGTTCTTGGATGCCCAGGCGGTCAGTTCGTCCTTGTTCACGCGATATCCTCCAATGACACCAGTCCCGCCTCACGCCGCCGTCAGGCCGTCTTCCGAGTGACCGACACCTGCATGCCATACAGCAGCGCATCGCCGGAGCGGGAAACACAGTCCTGACCCTCAGACGCGATGACGGGTTGCAGCGTGTCGCGGAACAGGCCGACCACCTCGGCCTCGAACGCCCGATCCGCCACCCGGACCGAGAACCCGGTCAGGTGCTGGGATTGCCCCCGCGTGCCCGCGAACCGTCCGAGCGGCACCCATTCGCCCCAGGTCTGATCCTGCCCACGCACGCGGTACTCCAATGGAACGGCGGTCCCGCCCGCCTGCTCCAGTTGGAAGCCCTGGATGTTCTGCACCGCCATCAGGCCGCGGACCGCGCCGCTGGTGGCGCGCCGGTCGCCCACACCGCCGATATGGGCCAGCAGGGTCACGGGAACCGAGGCCTCGGCCCGCGTCGATGTCAGGATCGGCTGAACGGCGCGCTGGTCGACGCCGGCCGACCCAACGGCCTTCTCCACCAGGCACGCCCGCCGATAAAATGCCACGAACTGCACCGCTCGGCCGTACGTACGGAGGAACGCGTCTTCTTCCTGCCGGATGTCGATCTGCTCGTCTGCCACACGCAGATCCACGAGCCGCTTCAGGTATTCCATGCAGGACATCGTGGCGACGCCGCGATAATGCTCCGCCGCGTCCCCATAGTTCGTTTGCAGGTCCTCGGCGATGTAGATCCCGCCGGGGCGCACGAACGGGAACAGGGTGCGGAACGTGGTGATCTGGTGCTCCCATTGGTGGGAGCCATCCTCGATGATGATGTCGAAGGGGCCGTGCCGGACACCCAGGCCGACCAGGTGCTCCAGGTTCGATTGATCCAGGATTTCGATGGTCACCCGGCTGTCGTCAAAGCGCGGGACGGCCGGATTGATGTCGGCTCCGATGATCGTGGCGCGCGGGAAATAGGCGTGCCAGACCCGCATGGAGGCGCCTTTCAGAACCCCAACCTCAAGAATCCGGATCGGCTTGTTGCGGAGCGGGCGGAAGAACCGTTCGTAGAAGGACAGGTAGTCATGGAACAGCGACGACTTGTCGGTCCCGAACCGGACCCCGAGTTCGTCGAGGCTGGACAGTGCTGGTACCACGCGGACAAATCCCTTCCGACCCGATGCACGGGTTTAGGCACCGATCCGCTGGTTGGCCAGCGGAATGGTTACGCAGCCCGGGTCGGGATCAGGCCATCTGCGGCACCAGCCGCCCGCCGTTCGGCCGCACCGCGCAGGCGATCACCGCGGCCAGCAGCCCCAGCCCGGACGACACCAGATACAGCCACGCATAGCCGCCGAACCGGTCGAACACGAACCCGCCGAGCCATGGGCCGATGGCCATGCCGAAGAAGGACACCATGACGACGACGCCGAAGACGCCGCCCATGATGCGGCCGGGGAAGCTCTCGCGGACCAGGATGGCATACAGGGGCATGACGCCGCCGTAGGCGAAGCCGAAGACCAGGGCGACGGCGTAGAAGCCGCCGAGTTCTCCGACCCCCAGCCACAGCAGGATCGCCGAACCTTGCAATGTCAGACCGGCGATCAGCGTCGGGCGGGCGCCGATCCGGTCGGCGACCATGCCGAACACGATCCGCCCGGCCAGCCCGCCCAGCCCGGCCATGCCGAACACGGACGCCGCCGCGAGTTCGGGCACGCCGCAATCGGCGATGTAGCTCACCATATGGAAGATCGGCCCGGAATGGGCGGCGCAGCAGGCGAAGAACGCAAGCGAGATCGCCAGGCATTGCGGGGAGACCAGGGCCTGCGCCAGGGAGATATCGGCGGGCTCATCCGCCTGCGCTGCCGAAATGCCGCCGGTCGAGACCGCCGGTTCGCGCAGCAGCAGGGCGGTCGGAAGGATCACGGCCCAGGCGATCGCCGCCATGGTCAGCATGGCGGTCCGCCAGTCTCCCTGCCGCACCAGCCAGCCGGCCAGGGGCGCCATGATCGTCGTGCCCATGCCCATCCCGACCGAGACCAGGGCGACGGCGAGGCTGCGGTTCCGGTCGAACCAGCGCACCGCGAGCGCCGTCATCGGCACATACAGGCTGCCCACCGCGAGGCCCACGCTGCCGCCATAGATGATCTGGAAGGCGAGGACGGATTCCGTCTGGCTGGCGAAGGCCAGGCCGAGGCCCAGCATGGTCCCGCCGGCCATCACGATGACCTTGGCGCCGAACCGATCCGACAGCGCGCCCCAGACGAAGGAGCCGACTCCCATCCCCAGGAAGTTGAGCAGCGCGCCCATGGACACGGCGGTGCGGGACCAGCCGGTGTCCTGCGCGATGGGTTGCAGGAACACGCCGAGGGACATCATCGAGCCCATGCCGACGCAGGACATGGCCATGCCGGCGGCGATGATGACCCACCCGTATGACAGGCGCATGCGTATTCCTCCCGTTTGCGCGGCATCCTAGCCGGCGATCACCGGACCGGTGGCACGTGTTTTTGGCGCAGAAGGTATTTGCGTGTGAAATGTCGTTCGGACGGCACTGTCCGAAGAGAAATTCAACCGCAAGGCGGGCGTCTTAAAGGGGGGGATTGGCGGACCCGACACGATTCGAACGTGCGACCTTCGCCTTCGGAGGGCGACGCTCTATCCAGCTGAGCTACGGGTCCAACAGCGCCCTCATATCGCGAAACCCGATGGGGCGCTACCCTCAAAACTGCTTCAGCAGCCTGTCGATATACTCCAGCTCCGGAGGCGGACGTTCCCGCTCCGCCCCACGGCGGCGCAGTTCCTCCTGGATCGCCTGGGTGCGCTGGCGTTCCCGCTCCTCCGGCACCGTCACGTCCGCGCTGTCGCTGGACGTGCCCTGGTTGTAGCGGCCCAGAGGGTCCCGCCCGTTGGGGTTCGCCCGCCCCGGATCGCCCGGGATCGGGCCAGCCGAACGGCCTTCGCCGCGCTGGTTGCCGGGCATCATGCCCATCTGCGGCCCGCCTTCGCCTTCGCCCTGCTCCCCCGGCTGCCCGCCCTGGGACGGGCCGAACTGCCGCGCCATCGCCTGGCCCATCTGCTGGGCGCCCTTCTGCAACGCCTCGATCGCCCGCTGCTGGGACGATCCCGCCGCCTGGTCCTGTCCCTGCGCCAGTTGCGAGGCCGATTCCCGCATCGCCTGATCGGCTTCCGACAGCGCGGGAGGGATCTCCCCCGTCAGGTCGCCGAACTGCTGCATCAACTCACCCAGCGAACGACGAAGCGCGTTCTGCACCCGCCGATCAGCCTCCCGCTGGGCCTGCGCGTCCGACCCGGCGGCCGGCGGCTGCGCGCCGCGGGGACGGTTGTTCTGCTCGTTGCGGCCTTCGGCCTGATCGAGCAGCCCGCCCTGCCGGCCGATCATGTCCTGCACCGCGCTTTGCTGCTGGCGGCCGCGGTCGCGCCGTTGCTGGCTGCCCTGCTGCTGCTCTCCGCCCTGCCGGCCCTTGGCGACCTGGGCGTTCTTGAGTTGCTCCAGCAGTTGCTCCAGTTCCTCGACGCGCCGCTTCGCCTCATCCATCCGGCCATCGCGCGCGGCTTCCTGGGCGCGTTCGGCGAGCCGGTCCATGTCCTGGTTGGTCATCCGATGAGCCTCGGGGTCCAGCTCCATCAGGTTGCCGTCCCGCTTGGCCTGGTCCATCAGCGCCTGCATGTGGCGGTCGATGGCCTGCTGCAATTCCCGCAGCTTCTCTTCCAACTCCCGCCGGTTTTCCGCGGTCGGCGCCCGGTCGGCCTTTTCCATCGCGTCCCGCACCGCCCGCCGAGCTTCTTCCAGCGCGCGAGCGGTCTGTTCGGCCTGGCCGTCTTCCAGGTGCAGGGCCAGTTCCCACATCCGCTCCTGCGCCTCGGGCACCGCCTGCGCCCCGCGCTGGCGCGCCAGGACCGAGTAGATGCCGCTCAGGTTCAGCAACGCCGCCGAATCGGCCCCGAACAGCGATGGCTTCAGCAGCAGCGTGTCGAGGCCGGCCAGCGCCTCGGTCCGGTCATCCGGGTTCACGCTCAGGCCCTTGCGAAGCTCGATCAGCATGCGGGCAACCGGGTGCTGGAACGCCCGCTCGGGCAGGACCAGCGAGGCGTCCTCACTGACGCCGGTCTGGCCGATCGCGTCGGTCGCGATCAGACGGGCGGTGACGGGCAGGCCGGCCCAGGGATGCGCGTTCAGGTCCTGCTGGTTCGCCCCCTGCGCGGCCTTGGGAGAGCCGCTGGGCAGCGCGATCGGAACGATGATCGGATCAGCCGCGGGGCGCGCATCCAGCCGGATTTCAGCGCGCAGAGAAGAAACGCCGTAGTCGTCGCTGGTCTTCCAGGGCAGCCGCGTCTGCAGGCCGGTCTGCACCCGGCCTGGCTTGTCGGCCCAGGCGGCAACCGGCGGCTGGTCGGCGACCACCGAAATCTCCCACACCGCCAGCACCCGGCCGCCCAGCGTCACGCCGATCGGTTCAGCCTGCTTCAGGTCGCGTTCGGCCTGGAAGCTGGATTGATCGAGCGCGGTGAACGCCTCCGCCCCATTGCCCGTCGACAGGGTCGGCGCATCGGCGCCCCCGGTCAGGTTCACCGTCAGCCGCGACCCGGCGGGGACCGAGGCAGCCCCGCCCTCGGCCTTCAGGAAAACGGGCGCCATCCGTGTATAGGCGGGCGGCGTGATCCAGGCGCGCAGTTCGGTGACGACGGTGGGCGCGATGATCTCCGGCACGGTTGGCTGGGTCGCTGCGATCAGCCGCCGCGGCGCATCCCGCCCGGCGATCACGGCCGCCGCGATCAGGCCCACGACCAGGGCCCCACGCAACGCCCGCCGGTCCCGGCGCGGCAGGCCCGGATGCGGCGCACCCACCTTCAGCCGGTCGATCTGCGCGGCCATGCGCGCCAGGTGCGCCCGCCACAGAGCCTCCCCCACCGGGTCGGACTGCGACGGCCGGTCCGCCAGCATCGACAACGGCCGATGGCTCAGCCCCGAGGCCTGTTCCATCCGCCGGTCCGCCGCCGCCCTGTCCGGCATCCCGATCCGCCACAGCCCGCGCACCAGCAGTCCGATGACGCCGAGGCCAGTGGCGACCAGCAGCCCGAAATGCGCCCAGACCGGCAGCAGCGCCGGCAGGTCGAGCAAAGCGGCGATGACGAACAGCCCGAGGACGCCCAAGGCCGGCCAGACCGCCGGCCAAACCCTCTCAAACAACAACACAACCCGTGCAAGCGCTCGGCGCGCGGTCAGACGACGCGGCCAGGGCGCTTGCGGGGTCATGTGTTGGAATCCGGCATGCGCTCGTGTTCCCAGAGCGCGCTGTGGGGCGGGCGGTCCCGGATGACGGTCCACCGATCCTCGTCCACCAACACCTCCGCGGCGAAGGGACGCGCGTTGTAGGTCGAACTCATGACACGACCATACGCGCCCGCGTCGAGAATTGCCACGCGTGCGTTGGGCGCCAGAGGCGGCAAGGCGCGGTCGCGGGCGAAGGTGTCGCCGGACTCACAGATCGGCCCCACGATGTCGGCGGGGGACAGCGGCCCGACGGCATCGGCGGCGGAAACCGGGACGATCCCGTGCCAGGCGTCATACATCGCCGGCCGCACCAGATCGTTCATCGCCGCGTCCAGCACGACGAACCGCGCGCCAGGCGCCTGCTTGATCAGGATGACCGAGGCCAGCAGCACACCGGCCGGCCCGACGAGCCACCGCCCAGGCTCCAAAGCCAGCCGGACATCGAGGTTATGGAACGCGCCCTTGATCGCGGTGGCTAGGCCGGCGGGGCTGGGGGCGGGCTGGTTACGATAGGGGATGCCCAGGCCGCCGCCGCAATCCACGACCTCCACCCGCTGGCCCTGGTCCCGCAGCGTCCGCACCAGATCGGCGATCCGGGCGAAGGCGGCGCGGTAGGGGGCGAGGTCCAGAATCTGGCTGCCGATATGGGTCGCGAGGCCGATGGGCACGATCCCTGGCAAGGTCGCCGCATGGGCATATAACCCCGCCGCGTCCGCATGCGGAATCCCGAACTTGTCCTGCGCTCGGCCAGTCGAAATCTTGGCGTGGGTTCCGGCGTCGACATCGGGATTCACCCGCAGCGCCACCCGCGCCTGCCGGCCCAGCGACGATGCCAGGGCCGAGAGCATCGCCAGTTCCTCGGCGCTTTCGACGTTGATCTGGCCAATGTCCTCGGCCAGCGCGAGGCGGAGTTCGCGTTCCGACTTGCCGACGCCCGAGAACACGATGCGGCTGGCCGGAATGCCGGCGTGGCGGGCGCGGCGCAACTCACCCTCACTGACGATGTCGGCACCGGCGCCTTCGCGGCCCAGCAGCGCCAGGATGGCGAGGTGGTCGTTGGCTTTGACGGCGTAATGCGCGTGGGCATCGAGCCCGGCATCCGCCAGCGCCCCGGTCAAGGCGCGGTAGCGGCCTTTGATCGTGCCGGCGGAGTAGACGAAGGTCGGGGTCCCGACCACGTCCGCGATCCGGTTGAGCGGGACGTCGTCCAGGGTCAGCCCATCCATCGCGTGCATGCGCAGATGGGGACGGGCGGCGATCAGATCGGCGGGCGAGGGGTCGTCGGCCGGGTCGTTGTCGGATGCGAGGGAAGCCATTCGGCCAGTGTATCAGGGCGGCGCGAGGTTAGGGAGACCTTGATCGACGGTATCCGTGGCCGAACCAACCCTGTATCGTGCCCGGCATGGATGACCCGGCCCGCATCAACCTGCACCTCGTCTCGGACGCCACCGGCGAAACGCTGAACGCGATCGCCCGCGCCACCACCGTCCAGTTCGAGCATGCCCATATCGTCTATCATCGCTGGAGCCTGATCCGCACCCGGTTCCAGCTTCATCGCGTCCTGGAAGGCATCCAGCAGGAACCCGGCCCCGTCCTGACCACGCTGGTCGACCGCGCGCTGCGGACCGAGCTGGAAACCGCCTGCCTCAAGCTGAACGTGCGGGTCGTGAACGTCCTCGATCCCGTCATCGAGATGTTGCAGGACACGGTGGGCGAGCAGGCTTCGGCGCGTCCCGGCCGGCAGTATGTGCTGAACGCGGACTACTTCCAGCGTATCGACGCCATGCACTACGTGCTCTCGCACGACGACGGCCAGGCGCAGGCGGGACTGGCCGAGGCGAACGTCGTGCTCGTCGGCGTCTCCCGCAGTTCCAAGACCCCGACCTGCTTCTATCTGGCCAATCGCGGCATCAAGGCGGCGAACATCCCCCTGGTGCCGAATACGCCGGAACCCGTGGGCCTCGTGCAGGCGCGCTGCCCGGTGATCGGCCTGACCCTGCAACCCGAGGCGCTGATCGAAATCCGCCGTCACCGCCTGCGCCTGATCGGCGGCGGCGCGCAGACCGGCCCGGTGCGCCAGAGCAGCACCGACTATGTCGATGAGGACGCGGTGAAGGCCGAACTCCTCTGGGCGCGCCGGCTTTGCACCAGGCATGGCTGGCCGGTGATCGACGTCACCCGCCGCTCGATCGAGGAAACCGCCGCCACGGTCCTGCAACTGATGGACGCCTGGCACAAGCGGCAGGCGGACGCCGCCGCCAAGGCCTAGGGGCGGGTGGCTTCCTCCACCGGAAACAGCTCAATCCCCGGCGGAGGGATGGGTTCGGCGCGGGCCAGCAGGTGGTCGACCGCGCGGGCCACCTCCTCGACACTGATCGCCTCCATCGACGTCGAGGGGCCGACCACCGCCAGGGTGTGCGGTCCGGCAGGGGCGTATTCGGCCGAGGGCGTCGGTCCGAACAGCCCGATCGTTGGCGCGCCGGCGGACCCGGCCAGGTGCATCAGGCCCGAGTCATTGCCCACGAACAGCGCCGCCCGCCGCAGGATTGCGGCCGCGACGGGAATGGTCAGGCGGCCCACCAGATCGACGGCGTCGGGCAGGGCGGCCAGCAAAGGGGTTGCCATGGCGCGCTCCGTTTCCCCCGGCCCGCCCATCACCACCGGGATTGCGCCGGGGAAGCGCGTGGCCGTCAGGGTGCGGAACAGATCGGCGAAATGCCCGCCGGGCCAGACCTTCGGCGCCCAGTTCGCGGTCGGCGCCAGGACGATGAACGGCACGTCCGTGGGCAGCAGGCGATCGGCCTCCGCCTCGTCCTCGGGTCCGGTCCAGGCGACCGGGGGGGGCGGCGGATCGAGGCCCAGGACCGCCGCGATTTCCTGCGTCTTGTGTCCGGGGCGGCGGCGCAGCACCGCCCGCCACTGGGTCGGCACCAGCCAGGACAGGATGGAGGCACGCAAATCCACCACCAGGTCCCAGCGCGTGCCGACAACGGCGCCCCACAGCCCCAGCCAATGCCGGCCATAGGGCTGCTTCGTGACCACGATGATCTGCTCCAGGCCGGGCAAGCGGGTGAACACGCCCTCGGCCACCGGGCCGCAGGCAACGGTGAACAGCGCGTCCGGATGGGCGCGGACCAGGTGGTCGAGCAGACCGGTCGACAGGACCGCGTCGCCCAGTCTGTTGGAGGTGACGAACAGGATTCGCATGCGCCCCCCGCTTACCAGCCCATCCCGCCTTGCGCGACTCCCGCGTGGGCTCCAGCGCCCCCAATCGGGGCGGGCAAGCGCATTGATCCAGGTATTTGACCGGCCCCGCCGGCTTGGGCAGCGTGCGCCCGATTCAGGACGCCCATAGAAAGCGGAGGACGCGCGCCATGACCGACGAGACCCTGGTTGCCATCGGAGAGGACTATCCGGAACTGCGCGAATCCGTGCGCAAGATCTGCACCCGCT
>CANJSR010000125.1 GCA_947476855.1 Acetobacteraceae bacterium | reverse complement strand
GGCACTGCGAATGCGGGACGAGATACTTGCCTACAAGCGGGAACGGATTCTTGAGGAAGCCGTGAAGCTGTTCTACGCCCGGGGCTTCAACGGGACGACATTGGACGACATCGCCGCCGAACTCGGCGTCACGAAGCCGTTCATCTATACGCATTTCCGCAGCAAGGTCGATCTGCTGGCCGCGCTGTGCAAGCCGACGATCGAGATGTCGCTGGCCGCTGTCCTGCAAGGCTCCGCCATGCCCGGCACGGTGACCGAACGTCTGTACCACGCGATCGCCGGGTTCACGAAGGTTGTGCTCCAGCGCCAGGCGAATATCGCGATCTACTTCCGGGAGGAGAAGAATCTCTCGAAGACCGCGCTGGCCGATATCAATGAACTGCGCAAGCAGTTCGACCACACGCTGTCCGATCTGCTGCGGGAAGGCGTGGAGGCCAAGGAGTTCGATGTCCCCGATGAGCGTCTGGCCGCCCTGGCGATCGGCGGCATGATCAGTTGGGCCTATACGTGGCACCGGCCGGCGGGCCGCCTGACCCTGGACGACATGGGGAAGGAGATGGGGCACCTGGCGCTCCGCATGGTAGGCGCCAGGGCCATCCCGTCCTAGTCAGTCCTTCTGCTTGATGCCGAGCTCACCCAGCATGACCTTGTAGGCGGCGATCTGCTTCATGGCGAAGGCCGTGTAGTCGGCCGTGCTCATATACCGATCCGGCTGTTCGAGCTGCTTCAGGATCGCCTGATGTTCCGGTGTCTCGATCGCCTTCTTGAACCCGTCATGCAGGATCTTGACCACAGCGGGGTCCATCCCCTTGGGGCCGGCCAGGCCGTAGGGGAAGTTCAGGTCGATTTCCGACTTGATCCCCAATTGATTGAGCCCTGGGACGTTCGGATACTTCTCCGCCGGCTCATTCGTCAGCCACAGCAACGGGCGGGCTTCTCCGGCATCGATGATGGGGAAGATGTTGCCGCCGACGGCCGTCAGGTCGATATGCGCGCCCATCATCGCGGCCACCTGCTCCGACGCGCCCCGGAACGGCACGTGGCGGAACTTGAGACCGAGCGGATGGGCGGCTGATTCGAACGCAAGATGCGTGGCGCTGCCGGGGCCGGGGGTCGAGAACGTGATCTGGTTCGGGTTCGCCTTGGCTTCCGCCGCGACTTCGGCCCAGGTTTTCCAGCGTGCGTCGTTCTTCACCGCGACGATGATGCGATAGCCGGACAGGCCGATGATGTAGGTGAAATCCTTGGCGGGATCGAAGGCGACCTTCTGCATGTTCGGCACGGTAAAGATGCCAGCGCCCACGTAGGAAATCGTGTAGCCGTCCGGCTTGGCGCTGGCCGCCATCACCGCCGGGCCAACCGTGCCGGCGCCGCCCAACTTGTTCTCGACGACCACGGGGACGCCGAAGACGTCCTTGGCCTTGTTCGCCAGGGCGCGCAGATGGATGTCGGACGGACCGCCGGCGGCAAACACGTTGATCAGCGTGATGGGGCGGTTTGGAAACCCTTGCGCGGACTGGGCGTTCGCCGCTTCACCGCCAGCGATCATCACGCAGGCGGTGAAGGCGAACAGCAGGGCTTTTCTCATGGCGATCTCTCCCGAACTTTGCTTTGCATCGGGATGTTAAACGCATTTCACGCTGTATGGCGAGCGCTGGCCGCCGCGTCCTCGAACAGGCGCAGGCGTTCCGCGAATTTCCCTGACAGGGACGAGCGCGATCCGTCGACGCCCGCGGCTGATCCGATCGTTTCGAAAAAGTGACAGGCGACCCGTTGGCCGTCGCCAGCGTCGCGCAGCAGCGGCTCTTCCTGCTTGCAGCGGTCCTGGGCGTAGGTGCAGCGGGTATGGAAGCGGCAGCCGGGCGGCGGGTTGATCGGGCTGGGCACGTCCCCGGAAAGGATGATGCGCTTGCGGTCCAATGTCGGGTCGGGCTTGGGGATGGCGGAGAGCAGCGCCTGTGTATACGGATGTAGCGGACGCGCGTAGAGCGTGCGCTTGTCGGCGATCTCCACCAGCTTGCCAAGGTACATCACCGCGACGCGGTTGCTGATATGCTTCACCACGGCCAGGTCGTGGGCGATGAACAGATAGGACAGGCCGAAGCGTTCCTGGAGGTTCTGCAGAAGGTTCACCACCTGCGCCTGGATCGACACATCCAGCGCCGAGACCGGTTCATCACAAATGATCACATCGGGGCTGACCGCGAGCGCCCGCGCGATGCCGATGCGCTGGCGTTGGCCGCCCGAGAACTGGTGTGGATAACGGCGCGCATGCTCGGGCAGCAGGCCGACGGTCTGCAGCAGTT
This sequence comes from Acetobacteraceae bacterium, assembly GCA_947476855.1. Next base: position 9,241 of record CANJSR010000125.1, on the reverse strand, counting down.
CACGCACCCGGTCCGCCTGGTCCTTGCCATGCGCGAGACCGTGGAGTTGCAGCGGCTCGGACAGGATGTCGCCCACCGTCATGCGCGGATTGAGCGAGGCGTAGGGGTCCTGGAAGATCAACTGGATATGCCGGCGCATTCGTCGCATATCGCGCTTGGGCAGCTTGGCGATGTCGCTGCCCTGGAACGTGACGGACCCTGACGTCGGATCGATCAGGCGCAGGATCAGCCGCCCGGTGGTGGACTTGCCGCAGCCGGATTCGCCAACCAGGGCGAGGGTTTCGCCGCGCGCGACCTCGAAGCTGACATCATCGACGGCGCGGACATGTCCGACCGTCTTGCTGGTGATGAAGCCGCGTCGGATGGGAAAATGCTTGACCAGGCGGTCGACCTTCAGAACAGGCTCGTCTGTCATGCCGCCGCTCCCACATTGAGTTCGATGGGCGCCTTCCAGCAGGCGGCGCGATGGTTGGGTCCGAGTTGCACGAGCGGCGGCTGTTCCTCTCGGCACCGGCGGTCCGCGAAGGGACAGCGCGGTGAGAACCGGCACCCTTTCGGTTGGTTCGTCGGGCTGGGGACGGTCCCCTCGATGGTTGAGAGCCGTTGCCGATCGATATCGAGCCGCGGGATCGAGCCGAGGAGCCCGATCGTGTAGGGATGCTGCGGGTCACCGAACAGGGCGTTCACAGGCCCCATCTCGACAATCCGGCCGGCGTACATCACCACGACGTCGTCGGCGATTTCCGCGATCACGCCCAGATCGTGCGTGATGATCAGGATCGCCATGCCCAGCCTGCTTTGCAGATCGTGCAGCAGATCGAGGATCTGTGCCTGGATCGTCACATCAAGGGCGGTCGTCGGTTCATCGGCGATCAGCAGATGCGGGTCGCAGGACAATGCCATCGCGATCATCACGCGCTGTCGCATGCCGCCGGACATATGATGCGGATAGTCATCGATCCGGGAGGCGGCGGAGGGGATACGGACCAGGTCCAGCATTTCGATCGCCCGCTTTCGGGCTGCCTCGTTCGTCATCGGCGTATGGGCACGCACACACTCGATGATCTGCTGCCCGACCGTATGGACCGGGTTCAGGCTGGTCATCGGCTCCTGAAAGATCATCGACATCTTCCCGCCGCGCAACTGACGGCGCTCGTCGCGGGACAGTTTCAGGATGTCCTGCCCCTCGAAGATGATCTCTCCACCGTCGATGCGCCCGGGCGGCATCGGGATCAGCCCCATGATCGACAGGGACGTGACGCTTTTGCCGCACCCGGACTCCCCGACCAGGCCAACCGTCTTGCCGGCGCCGACATCAAAGCTGATGCCGTCGACTGCCTTGAACAGCCCGCGATCGGTATCGAAATAGGTCTTCAGGTCGCGGACACTCAGGATCGGTTCGGACATGAACGGTTGGCCTTCCGGGGTCAGTAGTGGAGGTCCAGCGCCTTGTACAACGTGCTATTGTACAGCATGTGCGGGCGCGTGCCCTTCAGTCGCTTGTTGGTGACTTCGTGGACGGTGATGTCGAGCACGGTCATCATCAGATGCTGCTTCATCACGTGTTCCTGCGCCTCGATATAAGCCTTGGACCGGTCCGCGTCCGTCAGGGCACGCCGGCCCAACGACAGAAGCTCATCCGTGCGCGGGTCCTTCCAGTTGTAACGGTTCGGCGTCGGGATGTTCTTCGAGTCGAAATACAGGTTCAGCAGGTCGCCCGCGGACAGATAGGGCACGCTGACGGACCAGATTTCGTAGTCCTGCTCCCCCATCTTCAAAGGAGAGATCGTCGAATCCCAGCCCTGCAACCGCCAGTCGACGCCGATCTTGCGAAGGTAGCCCTGGATCGCCTCGGCCGGCTTGGCGGAGTTGTTGCCGATGGTGAAATAGACCTTCGGCGCCAGCTTCACGCCGTCCTTCTCGCGGATGCCGTCGGAGCCCATTTTCCACCCGGCCTCGTCCAGCAGTTTCATCGCCCGGGCGGGGTCCTCCCTGACGATATTCGCGGTCGCTGGGGCATAGTCGAGAGCATCGGGGCTGACATAGGTGAACGCGGGCTCTGCCTCGTTCATGAAGATGCCCTTGTTGATCTCCGCGCGGTTGATCGCGATGTTCATCGCCTCCCGCACGCGGGGATCGGACACCATGTCGCGCGACGTCTTGTAGCCGAAATACAGCAGGGAGAACGAACCCTTCGATTCCGCGACCCGCAGGTTCGGGCTGGCCTTGGCCTGGGCGATGAACTGGCGGGGGAAGGCGCTTGTATAGTCGAACTGTCCCGACATCATGGCGGCGAGGCGGCTGGATTCCTCGGGGATGATCTTGATCACCATCCGCTCGAACTTCACCGGGCCTTTGTTCTGATACATCGACGGGCCCCAGCGATAGGCGTCGTGCCGGCGCAGGATCACCTCATTCCGCGGTTTCCATGATACGAAGCACCACGGTCCCGTGCCGTCCAATTCCTTGACGGCGTAGTCATTGCCAAGCCGCTCCACCTGCTCCTTGTTGAGGATGACGCTGGTCCACATCGTCAGTTGCAGCAGCAGTTCCGAGAAAGGCTCACTGAGTTCATACTCGACCGTGTGCGGCCCGGTGGCGCGGATCTCCTTCAGCGGCCCGGCGCGCCAGGCGAACGGCGCGCGATTGCCCAGCGCCTTGAGCCGTTGGAAGGAATAGACGACGTCGTCCGATGTCAGCTTCTTGCCGGAGCAGAATGTCACGTCATCGCGTAACTGGAACGTGTAGGTGCGGCCGTCGGGACTGACCGTCCAGGATTTCGCGATGTTCGGGATCGCGGTCTTGGCGTCCCAGTCCAGCGCGACGAGCGTGTCCTGCACCAGGCTGGCGACCTCTCCGGTCGGTCCCCAGGTGGTGCGTTGCGCGTCGAAATGCGGTGCGTCGATCGATCGCATGACATTCAGCGTCTGTGCGCTGGTTGGTGCCGCGATCGCAACGCCGAAAGCCAATGCCGTTGCCTGTAGCAATCTTCTCATCGGTGCCTCCCTGTTTGTCTCGATGGGTCGCAGCGCCCATTCGGCTTCCCTTCGACCTAGGGCGTTGCGTCCAGCAGTTTGTAGACCATCGACGTATAGACATGGTGCGCGCGCATGTTCTTCACGCGCTTGTTCACGACCAGCGCCAGGCCCTCATGGACCAGCGGCACCCATAGCGCCTGCTCCTGGACGAGTTTCTGCACCTGGGACATCGCCTCGAACCGCTGCGCGGGATCAAGCGCCGTGCCGCCCAGATCCAGCAGGCGGTCCGTCTCCACGTCCTTCCAGTTCATCCGGTTCGGTGACGGAATGTTGGCGGAGTGGAAATACAGACGCAGCGCATCGGAGGCACTGGAGTACGGAAAGGCAATCGACCAGATATCGTAGTCCTGCTGCGCGAGCTTCGAGAAAACGATGGTTCCGTCCCACATCTGCAACTGCAGGTCGACACCGATCTTGCGCCAGAATCCCTGCGCCGCCTCGGCCACCTTGGGCGATCGTCCGCCGGCGAACCCGTTCAGAAGAAGCGTCAGCTTCTTGCCATCCCGGTGGCGGAAGCCGTCGGTTCCCATCACCCATCCGGCTTCGTCCAGGAGCTTGCCCGCGGCGACGGGATCATAGCGAACGAACTCAGGCACCGCCTTCGGATCGAAGCCGGGAGTTTTGGGGTGGATATAGCTGGTGGCCGGCTCTCCATTGCCAAAGTAGATCGAGTCCACGATCTGCTTACGATCAATTGCCATGCTCAGGGCGCGACGGACGCGGACATCGGTCAGGTTCTCGCGGCTGATCTTGAAGCCGAGGTAGAACAGCCGCAAATCCGCTTCCGGACGCAGCACCTCCAGCATCGGCATCTTCGCAAGCTGGGGCAGATACTGATCCGGCATGCTGTAGGTCATGTCGGCCTGTCCGCTCGCCATCGCGGCCAGCCGTGACGCTTCCTCGGGCACGATTTTCCAGACCAGGCGAGCGTACTTGGCAGGCCCGCGGTTCTTGTAGATCGGCGGACCCCACTTGTAGGCGGCATGACGCGTGGCGACGATCTGGTTCCGCGGCTCCCAGCTTTGGAAGCAGAACGGGCCCGTGCCGTCGATGCCCTTGACCCCGAAATCCTTGCCCAGCGCTTCGACGTTCTCCTTGTTGATGATCGTCGCCTGGAAATTCGTCAATTGCAGCAGCAATTCGCTGAAGGGCGCGGTCAGTTCATATTCAACGGTATAGTCATCCGGCGCGCGCACCTCTTTCACCGGCCCCATGCGCCACAGGAAGGGCGCCTTGGTGGCGGGATCGAGCACGCGGTTGAACGAATAAACCACATCGGCGGCCGTCATCTTCTTGCCGGAACAGAAGGTCACGTCCTGCCGCAGCTTGAAGGTATAGAGTTTGCCATCAGGGCTGACCGTCCAGGAATCCGCCAGCAAAGGCGTGATCGTTTTCAGGTCATAGTCGAGGCCGACCAGCGTATCGCCTGTCAGGAAGCTGATCTCGGTCGTCGCGCCGGCCGATGTCCGGGCGGGATCATAATGCGGTGCGTCGATGTTGCGCAGCAGCGTCAGCGTCTGCGCCGATGCTGGCATGGTCAGCAGCGATGCCAACAGGAAACCAAATATTCGCTTCATTGTTGCAACCTCGGGTCCAGAACGTCACGTAGGGCATCGCCCAGAAGATTGGCGGCCAGTACGACCACAAAGATCGCCAGGCTGGGGATCGTCGCGATATGCGGTGCCAGGAAAAGGAAATCGCGCCCTTGCGCCGCCATCATGCCAAGCTCCGCCGTGGGCGGTTGGGCGCCCATGCCCAGGAAGCTCAGCGCCGATCCGACCAGGATCACCTGGCCGAAACGCAGCGTCAGGAACACGAAGATCGTGGAGATGCAGTTCAGCAGCAGATAGCGCCAGATCAGCGTGAAGTCGGACACGCCGATCACGCGGCCGGCCTCCATGAACTCCTGCTCCATGATGCTGACAGCCGATCCACGCGATACGCGCGCGACCAGCGGCACGGTCGCGACCACCAGGGCGATGACCACCGGGCCGATGCCCGATCCGACGATCGCTGCCACCGCCAGCCCGATCAGGATCGCCGGAAACGCGAGCATGATGTCCACCAGCCGCATGATGTAGCCATCCGCGCGCCGGTAGAACGCGGCCAGCAGGCCCAATATCCCACCGATGAAACCACCCAGCACGACTCCGGCCAGGCCCATCAGCAGCGTGTTGCGCGTGCCGTAGATGATACGGCTCAGGATATCGCGGCCGGTGTTGTCGGTGCCCAGCCAGTTCACCTCATTCGGAGGCTGCATGACTTTTGTCAGATCCGTGAAGTACGGATCGTAGGGCGACACCCAGGGTGCCAACGCCGAGACGATGCAGATCGTGCCGAACACGATCGCGGCCCCGGCCGCCACCTTGTCCCGCGCCAGCCGCCGAATGATTCCCGCCCGCCCGGGCAGGGTGACGTTGCTTTCCGCCGTGGTCGCGCTCATGCTCGTTGCACCCTCGGATCAAGCCATGCGTAGAGGACGTCGACGATCAGGTTGATGACCAGGAACGCGAGCGAGAGGATCATGATCGCGCCCTGTGCCACCGGGAAATCGCTCGAGACGATGGCCCCGACCGCCAGGCGCCCGACCCCGGGCCAGGCGAACATTGTTTCGGTAACAACCGCCCCGCCGAGGAGGAACGCGGCCTGCAGCCCGATCAGCGTCACGACGGGGATCAAGGCGTTGCGGAGCGCGTGAAACAGGATGACGCGTGATTCCCGCAGGCCCTTGGCGCGTGCGGTGCGGACGAAATCCGCGCCCAGCACTTCAAGAACCGCGGTGCGGGTCAGCCGAGCGATAGGGCCGATCAGTGTGCCGCCCAGTGTCACCGCCGGCAGGATCATGTTCGGCAGCCCGCCTTCCCAGATCGGTCCCTCCCGCCCCGTGAAGGGCAACAGGCCCCATTTGAAGCCGACATACTGGATCAGGATCAGCCCGATAAAGAACACCGGCATCGATACGCCGGCGACGGAAAACGCCATGATGATCCGGTCGACCACGGTGCCGCGCCACACCGCAGCCAACGTTCCGAGCGCCATGCCGAGTGGGATGCCCATCAGCAGCGCGCCGATCATCAGTTCCAGCGTTGGACCGATCGTGCTGAGCAGTTCCTCGCTGACCATACGGTTGGAAATGATCGAACGTCCCAGGTCGCCCTGAGCGATGCGCAGCAGGTAGTCGCCGAACTGGATCAGAATCGGTCGATCCAGGCCGAGCTCCTCGCGGATTGCGGCGACGGTTTCGGGCTTGGCGTCCGGGCCGGCGATGATCTGCGCCGGATCGGTCGGTACTACCTGCAACAGGCAGAAGCACAGAAACAGCACGCCGATCAGCGCGGGCATCAGGATAAGTATCCGATGGACGATATGCCGTCCCATGCGTGCCTCCTGGACCGGATAGTTTGGGGCACGGATCGGCGTTGCCTTGGCAGAAATCCAGGCGCGCGCACGCACCTTCGGAATCAGCCCGACGTCATACCTCCCGCGTGGCTGGTCTCGGTCCTGACCACCCCGCCCGCCTTGCTCAGCCCGGCGGGGATCGATGCCCCCTTGTCCTGCCCGTGCTGAATACCAGCCACGCTGGCAACTTTCTCAGGCGAGGTCAATCAATCGTTGAGGAGGATCGTGCGGTGCTTTGTAACGACGGGCCGGTCAGCGCAGCGACCGGCCGCGGGCGATCGCGGCATCGCCGAACCGGGCGCGTAACGTGTCGATCGCCGCCTGCGCCGCCGCGCGCCGGGGCGTCTCGGTGTCGGCCAGATCGCCCTGGTCGGCTTCCGCCAGGGGGGCGAGCGGCGCGGCTCCGATCCCGATCAGGCGGAACGCGGTGCCCGTCGCTTCCCGTGCCAGCAACGACCGTGTCTGCGCGAACAACGTATCGGGCAGGACGGTCGGGGATGACAGGCGGGCTGATCGCGTGCGCGTGACAAAGCCGGCGGTCTTCAGTTTCAGCACCACGCCGCCGGCGGACAGGTCCTGTTCCCGCAGCCGGCGCGCGAGCTTCTCCGACAGCCGCCACAGATGCCGTTCCAGTTCGGCCAGATCGGTCAGGTCGGTGTTGAAGGTCGTTTCGGCACTGACTGATTTCGTCTCCCGCGTCGGATCGACGACGCGGCTGTCTTCCCCTCGCGCGCGCCGGACCAAGGCGGGGCCGTCTTCGCCCAGTCGTTTCATCGCGTCCCGATCGTTCAGGATCTGAAGGTGGCCGAGGCGGGTGATGCCTTGGACTTCTAGGCGTTTCGCCAAAGCGGGGCCGATGCCAGGCAGCAACCGCACCGGTTCGGGCGCGAGCAGCGAGGCAGCTTCCCCGGCGCCGATCACCGCGAAGCCACGCGGCTTGTCGCGACCCGCGGCGATCTTGGACATCAACCGGTTGGCGGCCAGGCCGATCGAGACGGTGACATGCACCTGCCGCTCCACCTCCCGCGCGAAGCGGGCGAGCACGACGGCGGGTGGCGCGCCGTGCAGCGCCTCGGTGCCTGAGAGATCCAGCACCGCTTCGTCGATCGAGAGCGGCTGCACCAGGGGTGTCAGCTCCCCCATCAGCGCGCGGATCTGGCGGGAGGCGGCGGTGTATTTGGCGAAGTCTGGCTTGATGACGACCGCGTCGGGGCAGGCCTTCAGCGCCTTGAACATCGGCATGGCGCTGCGGACGCCGTGGACCCGCGCGATGTAGCAGGCGGCGGAGACGACGCCTCGGGTCCCGCCGCCGACGATCACCGGGCGGGCCGCGAGCTCCGGCCGGTCGCGCTTTTCGACGCTCGCGTAGAAGGCGTCGCAGTCGACGTGGGCAATGGTCAGGCTGAACAACTCGGGGTGGCGGACGATGCGCGTGCCGCCGCAGGTCGGGCAATGATGCGCTTCCCCGACGACCTGGCAGCAGTCGCGGCAGAGCGCCCCCATGCTTAGCTGGTCGGCCAGAGCCAGGCGGCGCCACGCACGCCGGAGGAATCCCCGTGCCAGTTCCTCAGGATCGGGGTCGCGATGACATCGCTGAACACGTGGCGCGGGATCAGCCGTGGCAGTTCCGTATAAAGGTGATCCATGTTGGACAGCCCGCCGCCGAGCACGATCGCGTCGGGGTCGAGCAGGTTGATCACCTGCGCCAGCCCGCGGGCCAGCCGGTCCACGTGCCGCTCCAATGCCGCCTGGGCGCGGGTGTCTCCGGCGGCGGCGCGGGTGGGGAGGGCGGAGGCGTCGCGTGCCTCGGGCCCGTCGCAGTCGCGGGCGAGCGCGGGGCCAGCGACATAGGTTTCCAGGCAGCCCATCCGGCCGCACCAGCAGGTGTTGCCGGGGAACTCATCGGCGTTCGGCCAGGGCAGGGGGTTGTGCCCCCACTCCCCGGCGACGCGGTGCGGGCCGCGATGGACCTGGCCATGGGTGACGATACCGCCGCCGCAGCCGGTGCCCAGGATCACGCCGAAGACCAGGCCATACCCGGCGGCGGCGCCGTCGGACGCCTCGCTGAGGGCAAAGCAGTTGGCGTCGTTCTCCACCCGGATTTCCCGGCCGAGGCGTCCGGCCAGATCGCGGTCAAGAGCATGGCCGTTCAGGGCGAGGGAGTTTGCGTTCTTCACCAGCCCGGTCGCGGGGCTGATCACACCGGGGATGCCGATGCCGATGGTCGCGGTGACGGACAGGCGTGCTTCGGCGTCACGGACCAAGGTCTCGATGGCGGAAAGCGCGGCGTCGTAGCCCACGGGGGTTGGAACCCGCTCCCGATAGGAGATGGTGCCGTCGGGGGCGAGGACCGCGATCTCGATCTTGGTGCCGCCGAGGTCGATGCCGATGCGATGTCTGGTCATGCGGGGACAGCATGCCGGGGTGGCCCCGCTTGCTCAAGCGGGGTCTGGGCTTCAGGATGGATGGCCGTGGGGGCGGCTGGCCCGGGACGGATGCCGGTGCGGCAAGGGACGTGTTGCCTAGGTGATGGCCGGCCGGGTAGGATGGAACGGATGACGAACATCGGCTTATGCGAGGGGGCACCGCGCGCGGCCCCATCGGATTTTTCCCCCGGACAGCACCCCATGCCCGGTGAGGACGCACGCCTGATCGGCCGGTTCGGGGCGGTGGGACGGGGGTACTCGACGGATGCCACACCACCCCTTATCCCCACCGTCCCCACCGTCATGGCCGGGCTTGACCCGGCCACCCACTCGACGCCGGTGCCGCCACGGCGCTGCACACACGCTGTTGCGCGGATG
>CANJSR010000124.1 GCA_947476855.1 Acetobacteraceae bacterium | reverse complement strand
CCACCGCCGCCCGCCTGATCACGGACGGGCGGCATCTGTGGAACTCCGGCATGTTCGTCTTCACCGCGCAGACGCTGCTGCGGGAGATGGACCTGCATGCCCCCGACGTCCTGCCGGCGGTGCGCCAGGCGGTGGCGAAGCGGCAGGTCGATCTCGACTTCATCCGCCTGGATGTGGACGCCTTCACCGCCTGCCCCTCGATCAGCCTCGACTACGCGGTGGCGGAGCGGACACGGGAGGCCGCGGTGGTGCCGGCCGCGATCGGCTGGTCGGATGTGGGAAGCTGGGGCGCGTTGTGGGAACTCGGCGCCAAGGATGACCGCGGCAACGTCGTGCTCGGCGACGCCGTGCTGGAGGACGCGTCCGGCTGCTATGTCCGCAGTGAGGGGCGGTTGTCGGCGGTGATCGGCCTCAAGGACGTGGCGCTGGTGGTGACCGGGGATGCCGTGCTGGCGATGCCGCGCGACCGGGCGCAGGATGTGAAGAAGATCGTCGACCGGTTGCGCGCCGATGGCCGGCCCGAAGCGACCGAGCACAACCGCACCTACCGCCCCTGGGGCTTCTATGAAAGCCTGATCCAGGGCGACCGCTTCCAGGTAAAACGGATCGTGGTCCAGCCAGGCCGCCAGCTATCGCTGCAGAGCCATTTCCACCGCGCCGAACACTGGGTGGTGGTCAACGGCACCGCGCGCGTCACCCGCGACAAGGAAACCATGATCCTGCGGGAGAACGAGAGCGTCTACCTGCCGCTGGGCTGCGTCCACAGGCTGGAAAACCCGGGCAAGATCCCGCTGACCCTGATCGAGGTGCAGGCGGGCGGATACCTCGGGGAAGACGATATCGTTCGTTACGAAGACACCTACGGGCGGACCTGACCGCCCCCAGGCGGTCGGTGGTCAGCCCGGCTTGATCTCGAAGGGCCGGCGGCCTTCCAGGTAGCCATTCTCATCGAAGTGCTGCTGGCCGTCGGCGATCACTTCCTTCTGGATCGATTCGACCAGTTCGGGGTAGCGCGCGAGGTAATATTTCTCGTCGACCTCGATCTGGAAGGGCATCCGTCCCTCGAAATAGCCGTTATTGACGAAATGCTCCTTCGCCGACTTGAAGGTGCCGGCGCGCACCGCCTCCGCCACGTCCGGGTAGCGGCGGAGGTACCAGGCCTCATCGATGTCCATGTTGATGATGATCGAGCGGAGCATTTCGACGAGTTCGTCGTGCGACATATGGACCATCGTCTGGCCGGCCACGGTATCGACGGTCGCCTTGGATTTCAGAAAGTCAAACGGCGGAAGATAGCGCACGATGGATAGCCCTTGACGATGATGTCCCATGATCGCCCGCCGGGTCGGCGCGGGCAATCGCGAAAATTCAACCCGGACAACCTAGCCGCCCTGCAACCGGTCCAGTTCGGCCAGGACGGCCGTTCCCATCCCGGTTGTCGAGACAATTTCGCAGCCGGATTGACGCAGATCCCGCGTCCGGACGCGTGTCAGCGCGGCGCCCACGGCCTGTTCTAGCAGGGCGGCGTCGGCCTCGGTCCCGATCGCATGGCGCAAAGCGAGTGCCACGCTCAGAATCGCGCCGACCGGATTGGCGATCCCCTGCCCGGCGATGTCGGGCGCGCTGCCATGCACAGGCTCGAACAAGGCGCGCCGGCGGCCATCCTTGTCACGCGCGCTCAATGACGCGGACGGGAGCATCCCCAGCGAACCGGTGATCATGGCGGCGCAGTCGGAGAGGATATCGCCGAAGATGTTGTCGGTGACGATGACGTCGAACTGCCGTGGTTCCCGCACGAGCTGCATGGCGGCATTGTCGACATACAGATGGTTCAGCGTCACGTCGGGGACTTCGGCCTTGTGGAGGCGCTCCACCTCGTCGCGCCACATGACGCTGCTTTCCATCACGTTGGCTTTGTCGACATTGGTCAGCTTGCCACGCCGGGCACGGGCCAGTTCAAAGCCGACGCGGGCGATCCGCTCGACCTCGTCCGAGGTATAAACCTGGGTATTGAAGCCGCGGCGACGGCCGTCGGGCAGGGTTTCGATCCCGCGGGGCTCACCGAAATAGATGCCGCCGGCGAGTTCGCGCAGGATGATCATGTCGACGCCCTCGATCACCTCCCGCTTGAGAGTGGAGGCATCGAGCAGCGCCGGGTGGGCGAGGACGGGGCGCAGGTTGGCGAACATGTCGAATTCGCGCCGCAGCCGGCGCAGGCCACCGGCGGCCTGGGCTTCCTTCGGCATGGCGTCGATTTCCGGACCGCCGGCCGCGCCGAACAGGATCGCGTCGGCGTTGCGCAGCGTTTCCAGCGTCTTGTCGGGCATCGGCGTGCCCAGCGTGCGCCAGGCATCGGGGCCCGAGGGCGGGTGCTGGATGTCGAGAGGCAAGGCTCGCTTCGTCGCGAACCATTCCACCACCCGCAGGGCCTGGGCCGTGACTTCCGGACCAATCCCGGTGCCGGGCATGACCGCGACCCGCCGCATGTTTCCGCTCATGGATGCCGCCTCCTGATTTTCCCCGAGTGTATCCCGGGTCGGCGGCGGCATCCAGGCGGACGGATCAGAAGCGGTAGCCGATACCCGCGCCGACGACGGTCGGGTTCAGGGAGGTCTTCGCCTGGATCGTGCCGCCGTTCACGCTGGCCGTGGTGTTCACGAAGATCTGCTTCACGTCGAAGTTGGCGAACCAGTTGCCCGAGAAGTTGTAGTCGAATCCAGCCTGGATCGCGGCACCCACGCCGCTCGACATCGAGACGTTGTTGATGCCGGTCGCCGCGGACGTGCCGTAGAAGAACGACAGGTTCAGGCCGACGCCGACATAGGGGCTGAACCGCTCCTTCGGCTGGAAGTGGTACTGCAGCAGCAGGGTCGGGGGCAGGACCCAGGTGCTGCCGACCTTCGCCTTGCTGCCCAGCGCCGAGTTCATCGCATAGAGGTCATGCTTCGACGTGGCAGCGATCAGTTCCAGGGCGATGTTGTCGGTCAGGAAATAGGAGAAGTCGACCTCCGGCGTGGCCGACGCGGTGGTGTGGACCTTCCCGCCGATGACGGAGATCGAACTCGTGGAATCGAGCGGAATGATCCCGAGGATGCGGCCACGGATCATGAACGTCCCCGCCGCCTTGCCGACCGGCGCGTCGCCGGACGCGGTCTGGGCCGTGGCGGGAAGCGCCGCCGTCATCGCGGCCAGCAGGGTGGTTGCAAGCAAAATCTGTTTCATCGTCGTTCCTCGCGTCCGCGACGCATCCCCAACAACCGAACTTGATTGTTCGACCGGGACGATCCTGCGTTGGATCCGGGACGGCGACCTTGACATGGATCAAGGGCGGACGATGAACGCGATAATTGTCAGCAGCCGTTGCCGCGGAACGAGAAGTTGAGAACGATGCCATTCCGGATCACGACCGTCGTCTCACACTGCCATTGCACAACCTGCATCGGGAAGCCGGAGCTGATGCCCCAGTAGGGCGGGCTGTAGAATGACACCGGCGGCGGCATGTCCACGCGGTTCTCGACGAAGGCGAGGAATTTCAGCCCGTCCGTTTCGTAGACGCGATCGGGCACGCCGAGGCCGTTGATCAGAGCGAGCTCTGGCTGGCCGACGAACTGCCCCAGATACGCCTCCCGCGCCTGGCCGAACGGGGTGCAGGCGGCGAGCATCGGAAGCGCCAGGGCGAGCAGGGGGAGAAGGAGAAGGCGGCGCATCCGTCGGGCATCCTTGGGCTGTCGTGCGGCAAGACTACGCCAGGTCGGGGGGCGGAAGCCACAGAACCTGACCGATCCGGTCGGCGCCGGTGGCCAGCATCGCCAACCGGTCGAAACCCAGCGCGATTCCCGACGACGGGGGCATGCCATGGGCGAGGGCCGCCAGGAACGCCTCATCCATCGGCCAGTCGGGGCCATACAAGGCGTGGCGGCGGGCGCGATCCTGCTCGAACCGGACACGCTGTTCGGCGGCGTCGGTCAGTTCCACGAAGGCGTTGGCGAGTTCGATGCCGCAGACGAACAACTCGAACCGCAGCGCGACGCGGGGATCGTCGGGATCGCGGCGCGCCAGGGCGGCCTGGTCGGCGGGCCAATGGGTCAGGAAGGTCGGATGGGTGCGGCCGATCGCGGGTTCGACGCGGTCGAGCAGGAGGCGGAAGAACAGATCCTCCCACGTCTCGTTCTCGCGGAGGCCGACCCCGGCCGAGGCCGCGAGGGCCGCCGCGTCGCCGGCGGTGCCGAGGACATCGGCGCCAGCATGGCGGGTGAAGGCCTCGGCCACCGTCAGCCGTTCGATCCGGGAGAGGTCGGTGGTGACGCCGCGGCAACTCACGACCGGCGGCAGGACGGCGCGCAGCAGGTCGGTCGTTTCCGCGATCAGGGCGTCCATGTCGGCGTGGGGGCGGTACCATTCCAGCATGGTGAACTCGGGCGCGTGCAGGGCGCTGCCTTCCTCGTTCCGCCAGACGCGGGCGAACTGGAAGATCGGGCCGGCGCCGCCGACGAGCAGCTTCTTCATGGCGAATTCGGGGCTGGTGTGCAGCCAGAGCGGTTCGGTCGTGCCGTCGGGATGGGTGCGGCTGGTGGCGAACGGGCGCAGATGCACCTCCTCCCCCGGCGCGGGCACGGCGTAGGGGGTTTCGACTTCGAGGTAGCCGCGGGCTTCGAGGAAGGCGCGGGTGGCGCGCGTCAGTTCACCCCGCCGCCGCAGGAAGGGCATGCGGCCAGCGAGGCTTTCCGGGTGCCAAAGGGGGGTCGGCATTCCGGAAGGTCGGGGTGTGATCGGGCGCGGATTGGCCGCGGCGCCCCGGAACGCGTCGTAGAGATCGCTCAGCACCGATCGCACCGCCGGTTCGGCCACAGCCCCGTTCGGGAGGTAGGGCAGCGCGCGGGTCCCCGGCGTGAACAGCCGGCCGGGCTGGACAGGGGGCACCATCCGGTCTTCCCAGGTGTTCAGCAGCGCGTCGTGCAGGGAGGCCAGCCCGGGATCGCTGTCGGCCAGGGTCAGTTCGGCCAGCCGCGGCTCGATCGTTTGCCGCAGCCTGTCCTGGTCCAGGGTCGGCAACGCGCGCAGGAACCAGAGCCTCGGCGCAGTACCGCGCGCCCCCCCCTGTTCGGCGTGCAGGGCATTGAGGCCGCGGATGATTTCAATCCGCCAGACCGGCATCGAGGGATGCGCCGGCTGCCCGAACAGGGCGGTGGCGGCGGACAGATCGGGCATGCGGTCCGGCAGGAATGTCCGCAGAAAATGCTCCGCTGGATCGAGGCCGGCGTCGATGACATGGTTGAAGGAGACCAGACGGATGTTCTGTCGCCCGAACACTCCCGACCAGGCCCGGAGCGCATGGCCCCAGTTGGTCGTCAGCGCGCCGGCGGGGTTGGCGAGCAGCGGTGCCAGATAGGCAGGCAGCTCGGTATCCTGCCCATGGCGGATGATTTCCTGCCACATCGACGGCAGGGCATCGGACCAACGCCGAGCATGGAGGATGATGGTGAGGGGGGCGCCGCCGAGGGCGGAACGGAGGACGGCGATCCGGTCGGGGGGCAGGCGGCCCAGGTCCTCGGCCGACAGCAGGACGACCGGGCAGCCGGCATCGGTGATCTCGGCGACATCGCGGGCCAGTTCGGCATGGGAAGCGGTCCGGAGGCGGACCGGCAAACGGTGATGCCCGGGTTGATTGGCCGAGGGACGCCAGATATCGGGATACAACACGCCCTGTTGCCGCAGCGCCGGGGCAAGGGCGGCGAAGACGCGTTGCAGATAGGTTGTGCCTGTCTTGTGCGCGCCGATATGCAGGATGAAGTGCGGAGTGACCATGGCAGGCCGACATATCGCAGGAACGGTTCGCCAGAACCAGCGCGCCGGCCATCGCCTGGCGGGCCCGGGGGCGTGAATGCGCCCTTGCCTGACCGGGTGCTGCGCGACGCGGAGGCCCTGCTGCGCGCGGGGCTGATCGCGCCGGACGCCCTGGCGGATACGCATGCGGTGGCGGCGCGGTATGCGATCGCCCTGACACCGGCGGTGCGGGCGCTGATCGAGCGGGCGGATGACCCGATCGGGCTCCAGTTCATCCCCGATGTCGCGGAACTGGTCACGGCCCCGCATGAGAGCGTCGACCCGATCGCGGACGATGCGCTGTCTCCGGTCAAGGGCGTGGTGCATCGCTATGCCGACCGGGCACTGCTGAAGCCTTTGCTGATCTGCCCCGTCTATTGCCGGTTCTGCTTCCGGCGGGAGCATGTGGGACCGGATGGCGGGCTGCTGACCGAGGCGGAGTTGGACGCCGCCTATCGCTGGTTCGCTGGTCATCCGGCGATCCGGGAGGTGATCCTGACCGGGGGCGATCCGCTGATGCTGTCTCCTCGGCGGCTGGGGGCGATCGTGGCGGCGCTGTCGGCGATCCAGCACATCGAGACGATCCGTATCCACACGCGCGTTCCCGTGGCGGACCCGGAGCGGGTGAATGATGCCCTGGTCGCCGCGCTGGAGACGGACCGCTCGGTCTGGGTGGTCGTGCATGCCAACCATGCGCGGGAGTTCTCGGCGGAGGCACGGGCGGCGCTGCGGCGGATTCAGGCCCGGGCCGTGCCGGTGCTGGGACAGTCGGTGCTGCTGCGTGGGGTGAATGACTCGGCCGAGGCGCTGGAAGCGCTGTTCCGCGCGATGATCGCGGCGCGGGTGAAGCCCTATTACCTGCACCAGTTGGACGCGGCGCCGGGGACCGCGCGGTTCCATGTGCCGATCGAGGAAGGCCGGCGGCTGCTGGCGGCTCTGCGTGGGCGGGTGACGGGGCTGGCTTGGCCGACCTATGTGCTGGATATCCCGGGCGGGCACGGGAAGGTGCCGATCGGGCCGGATTACCTGGAGGTCGATGGGGGTGTGCGGGACCCCGGCGGGGTCCGTCGGGGGATAGCTTCTCCCCTCCCCTTGAGGGAGGGGCCGGGGGAGGGGTCGATCCACGAAGGTTGTTGATCGGGGGCTATGGAAAACTGGTGCCGCGATAAAGGGTGCTGATCGGGGATCATGGAAAGTTGGTGCCGCGATGACCCCTCCCCCCAACCCCCTCCCTCAAGGGGAGCGGGGGCATGGAATCGAATTTGTCGGCTCCTGACCCGGTCTGCCGCCCCTTCCACTAAGACAAGAGGAGGGCGTGGAGGCTATACGCGCCCTACCTTTTCACCGGGCTGCACGCCTCGGCGGTGATCGAGGCCAGGCGATACAACCGCAGCGCCGTCACCCCGCTGCCCGGCAGGGCGGCCAGCAGATGGCGGGCGACTGGCAAGGATGTCAGCGCCTGGTCCGCCACGGTCTGCGACAGCAGGTCGATCCCCGCCGTCCCCGCCGCGGTCCAGGCGACCTTGCGGACCAGCGCGGCCGTCACCGCCGGGCCCGGCCGCATGCCATAAAGCCGAGCGACCTTGCGGATCACGAGCAGGCCCTTGAAGGCGGCGATCATGCCGTCCCAGCTCGCATGCGGGCTGATGGCGACCAGGGCCGCGCCCTCCACCGCCGCGTCCTGGCCGATGCGGCGCACGGCCTCCCGCAGCGGCGCATCCACCCGGCCGCGCAGGATCGCGCCGATCTCGGCCACCGAGGTCGCGTCGCGCAGCGCCTGCCGCACCGCCAGGGCGTCCGGCACATGGGCCTCGACCCGCGCCAGCCAGTCCAGCGCGGCGTGGCGTACCGGGGGCACGGGGGAATCGGGGTCGGAGAGTGTGGCTCGGGTCAGGTCCACGGTCCGCAGGCGGCGGTAATCCCGCCACTCCGCGCCCATGCCATAGCCGGCGATGGCCAGCCCGCCGCTGATCCCCAACGCCGCCGCGATGCTCAGGGGAGTAGGTTGGGTGAAGGCATCGACGACATAGGACGCCGCCGAGACACCCGCCCAGGTCCCAAGCGCCACCAGCGCGCCGGTCGCCATCCAGAACCCGTTCCCGGCGCGACCAGGCGCGGTGGCAATCGGCGGCGGCGCCCAGGCCGGTTGCAGGCTGGACGGCGCGTCGGGCGTGGGATCCAGCAGCATCGGGCGGGCCTGGATCGGCGCCTCGGCCACCACCGGACGGATCGGTTCCACCGCGGCCGGTTCATCCAGGAAGCGGGGACGGTTGGTCATTGCACCAGGTCTCCGATCAGGTCGGCCAGGACCCGGTCCAGGCCGAGATGCGGCAGTCCGGTCCGGCCCGAGGGGTCGACTGGCGGCGGGCGGAAGACCGGCAGCTCAAAGAAGGACTCCGACCAGAAATCGGCGGGCGGCGGGCCGGAGGGGACCTCGCCCACGAAATAGGGGCGGACCTTGTCCTCTCCCATCACGATCCCCTGCACGACCGGGATGGTTCGGCCGTCCATCCTGGCGCTGCCGTCCTCGGTCGACAGCAGGGAGGCAGCGACGTGGTGGCCGATCGCGGCCCCGGCGCCGGCGGGGTGTTCCGCGATCGGATCGACCAACGCGCGCAGCAGATGGCGCAGGTTCTCGCGCTTGAGCGCGGGGACATGGTCGGCCTTGGTGGCGACGAAGGCGATCCGGTCGATGCTGGGGTCGCTGAGATGGCGGGCCGCCGCGTCGGAGGCGCGCCCCAGGACCGGCGGCAGGACATGACCCATGCCACGCAGCAGCCAGGACGCCGTCGTGGGGATGACGCCGCCACCCGAGCCATACCGCAACGCCCCCGCAATCGCCTGAATCGCCCTCACCGTATCCTCAAACGCCGCTCGGCCTGCCACCAGGGCGCCCAGCACGTCGACGAGCATCACCTGGCGGGAGAAGGAGGCGAAATGCGGTTCGAAGAACTCGGTCCGCACGGCCAGCTTGTACGCCTCGAACCGTTCGGCCAGCAGGTCGGTCATGCCGCCGCGCTGGGCGGGATCGGCGGGATAGAACCACATATAGGGCACGTCGCCGCGCGGGCCGGGACACAGGAAGCGGCCGGGCTGGAGGAAGCGCAGGCCGCGTTCCCGCCGGCATTGATCCAGCGCCGCCCGGTAAAGCTGGTGCCCCTGGCGGGCCAGCGCCTCATCGGGGGTGACGGTCGCACCCTGGCGGTCGAGGAAATCCAGGAACGGCTGAAAGATCGCCCGCCGCGGCGGCTGGCGCAGCAGATCGAGCGTCTGGACCGACCACGCGGCAAAATCCTGGTGCAGCAGCGGCAGGTCGAGCAGCCACTCGCCTGGGTAGTCCAGGATATCGAGACGGACCCGGCGCGGCCCGATCCGGCGGCCGAGGCCGGAGGGGCGGGCGATGGTCAGCATCAGGGAGATGGTCGCCAGATCCTCGGTCCGGTCCGGCCAGGCGGGTTGGGCGGCGGACAGGCGGGCCAACTTCGCCGCCTGGTCGAAATGCGGCAGGGCGGACGCGCCGGCCGGCAGGATGGCGACGTCGAGCAGGCGGGAAACGCCATCGGTCCGCAGCACATCGGCGAAGGCCGGCAGCGTGTTCACGCCATGGCCAAGGGCCAGGAGATTCTGGATGAGGGAGGTGACAAAGACGGTCTTGCCGGACCGGCTGAGACCGGTGACGGCGAGGCCGATCCGGTCCTCATTGAGAGAGCGGGCGGCGCGGTCAAACAGACCGGTCCCCATGTCGTTGAAGCCTAGCGCCATCCTCTCCCGCCCATGCGTCCGCCGGGTCGCTGGCCGGGATGGCGGGCGGGGCGGAGGTGTTCAGATAATGCGTCCGCGTGGCGAACAAAGGGGATGGGTGGACGTCGGGGTGTCGTTGTGGCCGCTCACTCCTGCGGGGGTCATCCCCCGGCCCCTCCCTCCCGTCATCCCCGCGCTTGTCGCGGGGATCATCCCCAGCACGCTGCCGCGATTGGTCCCCGCGACAAGCGCGGGGATGACGTGCTTTGGCGGCGGGAATGACAGGGGGAGGGCCGCGGGGGCTCCAGGCCGCCTCCCCCAACCAATGGACATCACCGCCCCGATCCGCTTCAACGGCGCCGCCCAACCCGCAAGGATGCGAACATGAGCCGTCCCCCGCCAGGCCGCCGGTCCGACTATCGCTGGTTCCACCAGATCACCACGCGGTGGATGGACAACGACGTGTTCCAGCATGTGAACAACGTCAACTACTTCTCCTATTTCGACACCGCCGTGACCTATTACGAGATGAAGGAGAAGGTCGTCGGCCTGCTCGATGGCCCGACCCATTGCGTGGTGGCCGAGGTGTCCTGCCGCTATCACAGCTCGGTCGCCTTCCCCGACCTGATCACGGTCGGCATCCGGGTCGCGAATATCGGCCGCAGCTCGGTCCGCTATGAACTCGCGGTGTTCCGCAATGACGAGGATGCCGCTACGGCCGAGGGCCATTTCGTGCATGTCTTCGTCGAGCGTGGGTCGCAGCGCCCGGTGCCGATCCCCGATGACTCCCGCGCCCTGCTGACGAAGATCAGCGTGCCGGCGGCCTGATCAGGGCCGGAGCAGCATCTCGTGCCCATGCTGGGAGATGAACAGCCGCCGCGTCGGAAATGACACCCACATCCGCCGTCCGTGCAGGAAGTCCTGCCCGATCAGCGCGTCGCCAAAGCCGATATCCATCGGCAGCACCGGCAGCAGGACATGGGTGCCGACCACGGGGCCGAGGCGCACGGTCCGGAACCGCTGGATGCGGGCCTGCAAGGTCCCCGGCCCGACGCCGCGGATCGTCAGGGCCGGGCCCGCGGCCAGCACCTGGTCGGTCAGCCCCAGCCGGCGGGCGAAGGACGCGCCCAGGGTGCTGGTCTGCGCGCCAGTGTCGAGCAGGGCGATGCCCTCGACGCCATTGACCTCGATCGGCACCATCATCCGGTCCCGCCTGGCCGTGACGCCGGCGATGGGGACGGCGCGCTCGGGCCAGGGCGGGTCGGCCACGGCGCAGCGGCGGATGCGATAGAGGCTGAGGGCGCCGCCGGGGACATCGATATCAAGGTCGAAGGCCAGCAGGATATCGGCGCCGAGGATGCCCTCGAACGGGACGCCGGGACCCAGGCGATTGACCGAGACACGATCGATCGGGAAGCCAACCCCGCCCAGGACGAAGCTTTCCACCCTTGCATCGGCCGACTGGGTCACCCCGCCAACGCCGCCCGAGCGGGTCATGAAGCGCGGGTCGCGCGTGACCTTGAGACGTTCGGCCGTCTCCTCGGTGATCATCGTGCGTTCGGCACCGGTATCGACCAGCATCGAGACCGCTTGGCCGTTGATCCCCACCGGCACCGTCAGCAGCCGGTGGTTCACGCTCAGCGGCAAGTGGGTGATCCGCACCAGGTCGCACTCGTTGACCGGCTGGGCGCAGGCCGCCAGCAGCAGGCACAGGACAACGATCGGCGCGCGCAGCCAGGCGAACGTCATGGGGCGGCTCTCTCTCCCGGTTCCGGTCCTTTCTGCACGCGGAACAGGGCCCAGGAAAGGCGGGGGGGGGACGCCGGCGGCCGCGCCCCCCTGGTCTTGCGGGGTTTCGCCCTCCGCGCCACCCTGGATATCGGTAACAGGGGAGAACGCCCATGAGCGGCAACATGACCAAGGTGGCGGTGCTGGACGACTGGCAGGGGGTCGCGCAAGGCAGCGCGGACTGGTCCCGCCTGCAGGCGCGGGCCGACGTG
>CANJSR010000123.1 GCA_947476855.1 Acetobacteraceae bacterium | reverse complement strand
TGAGGCCTTTCTGGAACTGCACCATATTGCGAGCCATCGGATTTCCTTCTCAGCCGGGAGCGTTCATGATTTGTACCATACAAAATCGGGCTGAGGAAGGTGCGTAATCAGGATGTCTTTTGGGAGCGGGGCCGGCGATCAGGTGAACGGTCGTGATGGTGCGTTGGCTCCCCTCTCCGTCATGCCCGGCCTGTGCCGGGGACCAGTCGCGGCATGAATCGGCGGTATCCTGCCAACTCCCACGATCCGTGCGGGTGATGGTCCCCGGCACAAGGCCGGGGATGACGGGGTTGGGATGCCGGGAGCCCGACGGCGCCGTACACCCGATTGCCGTGGGGGGGGGCCTTGCCTCTCGGCGTCATCCCGGCACGTGGCCGCGATGGCGGTCAAGCCAAGGTTCCTCGCCTCCCCCTCCCAAACCGCCATGCTTTCGCCCATATCACCTGTCACACCATCCCCGCGGCCCAAGCCGTGACCGGAGGCCTGCTGTGATCCCGCGCTGTCTGCCAATCATCGGACTGACCTCGCTGCTCGCGATCAGCGCCTGCGCGCCGGCGCTTCCGACCGGCCCCAGCGTCATGGCGCTGCCGCCGCAGGGCAAGTCGTTCGACGCCTTCCAGGAAGATGAATTCCTCTGCCGGAACTACGCCTCCCAGGTCTCGGGCGGGGTTGATCCCGCGCTCGCCGGCCAGCAGGCCGCGGTGGGCAGCGCCGTCGTCGGCACCGCCCTCGGCGCGGGCGTGGGCGCGGCCCTCGGCTCGCTCAGCGGCGCGGCCGGGGCGGGCGCGGTGGCTGGTGGCGCGGCCGGGTTGCTGATGGGCTCCGCGATCGGGTCCAACAACGCCTATGCCGCCGCCGGCAACGCGCAGCAGCGGTATGACACCGGCTATATCCAGTGCATGTATTCCCGTGGCAACGCGGTGCAGCAGGCCGCCCCCAGCGGCTACGCGGCCAATCCCTATGGTGGCGGCTACGCCCCCGGCTACTACGGGCCGGCCGTTGGCAGCGCGACGGTCGTGATCGGCGGCGGCTATGGCGGGTACGGCTATGGCCGTGGCGGCTATTACCGCCCGCGCCCCTATCGCCACTGGTAGGTCGCCCGGTTCAGATCCAGCCGACCAGCACCGCCAGGCCGACCGCCAGCCCAACCTCCCGATTCGCGCGGAACAGCGTCAGGCAATGGCCGGGATCGTTGATGTCCAGCGTCACGACCTGGCGCGCCAGCAGCGCCGCCGGCAGGACCAGCGCCGGGTAGAACCACGGACCCAGCCCCGCCAGAAACCCGGCCAGCGCCAGCACGGCGATCGCGGCGGCGTACACCACCGCCAGGAACGGTCGCGTATGCTCCCCGAACAGGCGGGCGGTGGAATGGACGCCGACCAGGGCGTCATCCTCCCGATCCTGGTGGGCGTAGATCGTGTCGAATCCCAAATCCCACAGGATCGCGGCGGCGTACAACGCGACCAGCGCGGCATCGATCCGGCCGGCGGCGGCGGCATAGCCCAGTGGCGCGCCGAACCCGAAGGTGAAGCCCATCATGAGCTGGGGCCACCAGGTGACACGCTTGGCCAGCGGATACAGCCCGACGAGCAGCAGCGACGACACACCCAGGATTTGCGCCAGCGTGTTCAGTTGCAGCAGCACGCCGAGGCCCAACAGCAGCAGGACCGCCAGGAACACCAACGCATGCCGGGGCCTCAGCGCGCCCGATGCGAGGGGCCGGCCGGCGGTGCGCGCCACCTTCCGGTCGATGTCGCGGTCCCACAGATCGTTCACGACGCAGCCGGCGGCCCGCATCACCAGACTGCCGATGCCGAACAGCGCGACCAGCCAGGCGGCCTGGGCGGGGCCGGGCTGGGCCAGCAGGATGCCCCACAGCCCGGGCAGGAACAGCAGCCAGGTGCCGATCGGCCGGTCCGCCCGCGCCAGCAGCAGGTAGGGCAGCCATGCTCGGGGCAGGCGGGAGACCCAGCCGGTGGCCACGATATCGGTATGCGCACTCATGCCTGCTACTGTGCCCCCAACCCCGAGCGGGTCAATAATCCCTCTGCCGTGATCCCGACCAGGACCCACCGATGACCCAGCCCTTGCGCCTGTTCGTGGATACGCCCCTGGCCGAAGGGGCGGAGGTCGTCCTGTCCGACGCCCAGGCCCACTACGTCACCTCCGTCATGCGCCGGACCGTGGGCGACCCGGTGCTGGTGTTCAACGGTCGGGATGGGGAGTGGCTGGCGGCCCTGTCCGCGGCCGGCAAGCGGGGGGCGGCGATCCGGCCGGAACGGCAAACCCGGCCCCAGGCCGACGAACCGGGCCCCTGGCTGGCCTTTGCCCTGCTCAAGCGCGACGCGACCGACCTGGTGATCCGCATGGCGACCGAACTGGGGGCGGCGGCGATCCTGCCGGTCATCACCGCCCGGACCAACGCGGCGCGGGTCAACGAGCAGCGCCTGCTCGCCATCGCCATCGAGGCGGCGGAACAGTGCGAGCGCCTGACCGTCCCCACCGTTCTCGCGCCTCGTCCGCTGGCGGCCGTGCTCGACTCCTGGCCATCGGACCGAGAACTTTTTGCGGCGGTCGAGCGCGCGGACGCTCCGCCGCTGCGCTCGGCGCGCGGGCTGGCGGGCCTGCTGATCGGCCCGGAAGGCGGCTTCACACAGGGTGAGCTTGACGCCTTCGCGCGTTCGCCCATTGTAACGCCCTCGAGCCTTGGCCCGCGCATCCTGCGAGCCGAAACCGCGTGCCTCGCCGGACTGGCCTTGTTGCAGGCACCCGGGTGCGGCTAGTACCCTACCCTGGAACCGAAGAAGCCTGGGAAACGCATGTCCAACCCCGGAGACGGCGACGCGACACCGATCACGTCGCTTCGACAACTGGCCGATCACCTCGCCGTCGGGTGCAAACCCCGGTCGGATTTCCGTATCGGCACGGAACACGAGAAGTTCGGCTTTCGACTCGATGACCTGAAGACTCCGCCCTACCTGCCCGCGGACGGCCAGCTTGGCTGCATCCGCGACGTGCTGGCGGGGCTGGAAGCCTACGACGCGACTCCGATCATGGATGGCCCGAATGCCATCGGCCTGAAGCAGGGCCAGGCGTCCGTCTCGCTGGAGCCAGCCGGGCAGCTTGAGCTGTCGGGCGCGCCGCTGGAGGACATGCACCAGACCCAGGCGGAGTTCGAGGCGCATTACGAACAGGTGCGCGCGGTCTCGGCCGGTCTGCGCGTGGGCTTCGCGCCGCTGGGCTTCCATCCGGTGGCGACGCGGGAGGCGATGCCCTGGATGCCCAAGGGCCGCTACGCGATCATGAAGCGGTACATGCCGCTGGTCGGGTCCATGGGGCTCGATATGATGACGCGGACCTGTACCGTGCAGGTCAACCTCGATTACCCGTCCGAGCGGGACATGGTCCGGATGCTGCGGGTTTCCCTGCTGCTGCAACCGCTGGCGACGGCGCTGTTCGCCAATTCTCCGTTCACCGAGGGCAAGCCGAACGGGCTGCAATCCCAGCGCGCGCATGTCTGGACCGACACGGACAACGCCCGCGCCGGCATCCCGGCCGTGTTCTTCGAGGACGGGTTCGGGTTCGAGCGGTATGCGGAATGGTTGATCGACTCTGTGCCGATGTATTTCGTCTACCGAAACGGCCAGTACAACGACGTGGCCGGCAGCTCCTTCCGCGATTTCATGAACCGGCGGCTGCGCGGGATGGAGGGCATCGTGCCGACGGTCGGGGATTTCGCCGACCATGTTACGACGGTCTTCACGGATGTCCGGCTGAAACGTTTCCTGGAAATGCGCGGCGCGGATGCCGGGCGGCTCGACATGATGGTGGCGCAGTCGGCGCTGTGGGTCGGGCTGCTGTATGAGGATTCCGCGCTGTCCGCCGCCGAATCCCTGCTGCGTGGCGCTGGCTGGGAAGATGCGGTGGCGATGCGCGCCGCGGTGCCGAGGCAGGGCCTCGCGACCCAATGGCGCGGCCGCGACCTGAGGGCACTGGCCGGGGATGTAATCGCCATCGCGCGAGACGGGCTGCGTACACGCAACCGACGGGATGCGTCGGGACGTGACGAATCAACCTATCTGACACCGCTCGACACGATCGCCGCGGGCGGTCCGACCCAGGCCGAACACTGGCTGAACCGTTACCAGACGGCATGGAATGGCGATGTGAAACATATTTTCGCCGAGGCCGCGATTTGACGATTCTGTATAAGCCTTGGCGTGTCACGGGGGTTGGCTCTACAACCCTTCTCGGTAATCATGCGTGAGTGATGGCGGACCGGAACACCAGGGGCCCTGACAGCCAACAGCAAGACAACAACCAGGATCAGGTTGTCGTCCGGCTGCGGTTGATTGGTCAGATGGAAGCCTGGACGGTCAACAGTGAGAACGTGCTGCCCGCCGGGCGGAAGACCCGTGCCCTGCTCGCCGCCGTCGCCCTGTCCGCTCCGCGCCCGGCTCTGCGCGGCCGGCTGGCCGAACTGCTCTGGAGCAGGCGGCCCGAGGAACAGGCCCGCGCTTCCCTCCGCCAGGAAATCCACCGGCTGCTGGAAGCGCTCAGCCCCTCCAAGAGCGATATCCTGGTCGTCACCCGCGACCAGCTTGCCCTGCGCTCCGGCGCGGTGTGGGTGGATGTCGAGGAGGTGATGCGCGCCACCACGTCCCAGCCGGCCTCGCTGTCGCTGCTGGATGGCGACCTGCTGGAAGACCTGGACGGAATCGACCCCACCTTCGACGCCTGGCTGAACACCGAACGGGAACGGCTCCGCGACCGTGCCCGCAACGTGGCCGAGGCGCTGCTGAAGGAACAGCTTGAACCCGAGGCCGCGATTCCCGCCGCCCAGCGCCTGTTGCAGATCGACCGCGCGCATGAAGGCGCGTGGCGGGCCCTGATGCGCGCCCACGCCGTGCGCGGTGAACGCGGCATGGCGATCCAGGCCTATGATCGCTGCCGAGCGGTTCTGGCGGATTTGTTGGATGCGGCGCCGTCGCCGGAGACGCAGCGGCTGCTGAATGAAATCCGTGGCCCCTCGGGCAGCCGGATGCCCCTGCGCCCGCCCGCGCCGCCTCCACCCGCCCCGCCGGCGGAGCGGGAGGAGTATGGCACCGAGGAGCCCGAGTACCGCGACACGATGCGGATCAACCGCGGTGGCGCCCATGTCGGCGTGATGCCCATGCAGTTGGTCGGCGTGACCGAGGAAGACGCCCATCTCGCGCCTGGCCTGGCCGAGGAAATCACCACCGCTTTGTCCCGCTTCCGCTGGATGTTCGTGGTGTCGTCGAACTCCCTGGTCCGGTTCGCGGCGGATACCCGGGATGAGGCGGCGATCCGGCGCACCTTCGGGATCGACTTCCTGCTGGACGGGACGATCCAGCGCGTGCGGACCCGGTTGCGGATCACGATGCGCCTGCTCGACCTGCGGGCCGGCAACCAGGTGGTCTGGGCGCGCCGGTTCGATCGTCAGAGTAATGACATCCTGTCCCTCCAGGATGAGATCGCGGCCGAGGTCGTGGCCCAGATCGACCCGGAAATCCTGCTGATCGAGGCGCGTCGCACCTCCGCCCGCCCGCCCGTCGATGCGTCGGCCTACGACCTGATGCTGCGGGCGATCCCGCTGATCGGGCGGATGGAAAAGCCGCAGTTCATGCGGGCCGGCACGCATCTGGCCAATGCGATCGCGCTGGAGCCGGACTATGCCGCCGCCCATGCCTGGTATGCCTATTGGCACATCTTCCTGGTGGGCCAGGACTGGGCCGATGATCCGAAAAGCCTGATGGCCGAGGCCGGGCGGCTGGCGGAACGGGCCATCGTGCTCGATCCCTTCGACGCGCGCGGCCTTGCGATCGCCGGTCATGTGCGCGCCTTCCTGCATCGCCGCCTGCGGGAAGCCGCGGCGTTGCATGAACGCGCGCTGTCGCTGAACCCGAATCTCGCGATGGCCTGGGCGCTGTCGGCCGTGACCCACGCCTATGCCGGCGACCCGGATGAGGCGGAGCGGCGGAACAACCGCTACAAGAAACTCTCCCCCATGGACCCGCACGCGTTCTTCTTCGACGCGTTCTTCATCCTGATCTATCTGCTGAAGCGGGACTATGAATCGGCGGTCGAGATGGGGCGCACGGTCAGTGAGATCAATCCGTCCTTCTCGGCCACCTACAAGCCGTATCTGGCGGCCTTGGGGCATCTGGGACGGCACCAGGAAGCGGCCGCGGTCCGCCGCCGGCTGCTGATGATCGAGCCGGACTTCACGATCGAGCGTTTTCTGGCCGGCACGCCGCTGGAGCGGGAGAGCGACCGGATCCACTACGCGCAGGGTCTGCGCCTGGCTGGGATTCCGGAAGATGAGATCGCGCACCAGGCGGAAAGGCTGCGGGCGACCGCTTCCTGACCGTCAGGTGGCGGGAGGCGCCGGATGACGCCCCCCGTACCCAGGTCTTTTACGAACGGCCCGCCGGGGGATCGCACGGAACGGTGCCGAACTTCGCCGGGACCGAAATCTCCAGCAGTTCCATCTCGTTCGACGTCGCGGTTTCGTTGTGGCGCATGCCGCCGGGGATCATCAGCGAGTCACCCTCGACCATATGCACCTTGGTGCCGTCCTCGAATTCCAGGTCGACCCAGCCCTTCATCATGTAGACGAACTGCTGCTCGCACACGTGATAGTGCCAGCCGGTCGGCTCGCTGAGGCCCTGGGTCGCCTTGGTGATCTGGGCGCGCATGCGACCGTGGGTCGCCTCGGTCACGCCCAGTTCGCGATAGGTGAAGAACGACCGGCGGCCGGGCACAAAGACCGGGTTGGCGATCGGGGCGTAAGCGAGAGTCTGCGCGGGTTGGCTGCTGGTGGCGTCGTCCATCGGTTTCCTCCTGGGGCGGTTGGGATGCCCATCCTGGACCCGGACCGTAAGCCAGAAGCCCAGGCCCACGCAACGGCCGAACGACCCACCTTGCCCAAGACGGCCCGCGTCCGGAGAATGCGCGCCGGACAGCACTACAGGGGAAACGCCAATGGCGGGACGGTTTGACGGACGTGTGGCGATCGTAACCGGCGGTGGCTCGGGCATCGGCGCCGGTGTCGCCCATCGCCTGGCGTCCGAGGGCGCGCGCCTCAGCCTGTGGGACATGGACGAAAAGGCCCTGGCGGCGTCGGGCGCGCCGCACACCGTCCGGCTGGACATCACCGACCCCGACGCCGTCCAGGCCGCGGCCGAGGCGACCGCCACGGCGCTGGGCAAGATCGACATCATGGTCACCTCGGCCGGCATCACCGGCCCCAACCACACGACGTGGGAGTATCCGGTCCCCGCCTGGGATCGGGTCATCGATGTGAACCTGAAGGGCGTGTTCTATTCCAACCGCGCCGTCGTGCCGTTCATGCAACGGAACGGCTATGGAAGGATCGTCAACATCGCCTCCATCGCGGGGAAGGAGGGCAATCCGATGGCTTCCGCCTACTCCGCCTCCAAAGCCGGCGTCATCGGCCTCACCAAATCGCTCGGCAAGGAACTCGCGGCCAGCGAAATCCGGGTGAATTGCGTGACCCCCGCCGCGGTGCGGACGCCACTGTTTTCGCAGATGACGCAGACGCAGATCGACTGGATGCTGTCGAAGATCCCCATCGGCCGGTTCGGGGAGATCGAGGAAGTCGCCTCCCTGATCTGCTGGCTGGCGAGCGAGGAGTGCGGCTTCTCCACTGGTGCCGTCTTCGATATCTCCGGCGGGCGCGCGACCTACTGACATGAGCACCGCGGCGGACTGGTTCGTGGATCGGCATGTGCGGGAAGGTCGCGGCGACCGGATCGCGTTCATCGATCCCTGGCGCACGCTGACCTATGGCGCACTGGATACGGCGACGCGCCAGTTCGCCTCCGCCTTGGCGCGGGCGGGGATCGAGCCGGAACGCCGTGTCGTTCTTCTGCTGCTGGACACGGTGGATTTTCCGATCGCCTTCTGGGGGTGCCTGCGGGCCGGGGTGATCCCCGTGCCGATCAACACGCTGCTGACCGCCGAGATGATCGCCTATATCCTGGCGGACAGCCGAGCGGAGGCGGCGGTGGTGTCGGCGGGGCTGGTGGGGAATGTGCCGGCGATGCGTCGGATGATTGTTTCCAATCCCGATGGATCCTCGGACGGGGCTGATTTCCAGGCATTCCTCGAATCCGGCGATCCTGCCACGCCCAGCCTGCCGCGTTCATCGGATGAGGTGGCGTTCTGGCTCTATTCGTCCGGGTCCACGGGCTCGCCGAAGGGCGTGCGGCACGTCCACGCCGCGCTGTGGGACACGGCCGAGACCTACGCCGCCCGCGTGCTGGGCATCCGCGCCGATGACGTGATGTTCTCGGCCGCTAAGGCCTTCCACGCCTACGGCCTGGGCAACAGCCTGACCTTCCCGATGTCCGTGGGGGCGACCGCGGTGTTCCTGCCCGACCGGCCGACTCCGGACGCCGTGCTGGACGTGATGCGGAAGCACCAGCCGACCCTGTTCGCCGGCGTGCCGACGCTGTTCGCCGCGATGCTCGCCCATCCGTTGATCGGCCCCAAGGCGGGATCGGATCGGCTGCGGCTGTGCATTTCCGCTGGCGAGGCTTTACCCGCCGATATCGGCCATCGCTGGCATGCCCTGGTTGGCGTGGACATCCTGGACGGCATCGGTTCCACCGAGATGCTGCATATTTTCATCAGCAACCGTCCCGGCGACATCCGCTACGGCACCAGCGGCAAGCCGGTGCCGGGATACGAGGCTCGTGTGGTCGATGAACACGACCGCCCGGTGCCGCATGGGGAGGAAGGGGAGTTGGTGGTGCGCGGGCCCAGCGCCGCCGAGGGCTATTGGAACCAGCGCGCCAAGACCCGTGCCACGTTCCGCGGCGAATGGACCTATACCGGCGACACCTACATCCGGGAGGAAGACGGTACGTTCCGGTTCCGCGGGCGTTCCGATGAGATGCTGAAGGTCAGCGGCGTCTGGGTGTCTCCGTTCGAGGTGGAGGAGGCGTTGATCTCTCACCCGACGGTTCTGGAGGCCGCGGTGATCGGGCGGCAGGACGGCGACGGGCTGACCAAGCCCAAGGCCTTCGTGGTGCTGCGGGATGGCGGTGCCGGAACCGAGGACCTGGTCCGGGTGTTGCAGAGCCATGTGAAGGATCGTGTCGGCGTCTGGAAGTATCCGCGCTGGATTGAATTCACGGACACGCTGCCCAAGACCGCGACCGGGAAAATCCAACGCTTCCGGCTGCGTGAGACATGACGGTTCGCGGCGAAATGGTTCTGGATGACAGGAGGCTGGAAACCGCCTGGTGGGGTGCTGAGTCCTCGGGGCCGACCCTGGTGCTGCTGCATGAAGGCCTGGGCTGCGTCGATCTGTGGCGCGACGTGCCGGAAACGCTCGCCGCATGGACCGGACTGCCGGTGTTCGCCTGGTCGCGCTTTGGCTACGGCCGGTCCGACCCGGCCCCCCTGCCCTGGCCGATGACGTATATGCATGACGAGGCGCTGGACGTTCTGCCGCGCGTGTTGGATGCGGCTGGGATCGGCCGGCACATCCTGGTTGGTCATTCCGATGGTGGCTCGATCGCCGCGATCCACGCCGGGCAGGTCGCGGATGAGCGGCTGGCGGGCCTGGTCACCATCGCCGCGCATTTCTTCGTGGAAGACATCAACATCCGCAGCATCGAGGCCATTCGTGATGTCTACGCCCAGGGCGACCTGCGTGCCCGCCTTTCGCGGTATCACGATGACGTGGACAACGCGTTTCATGGCTGGAACGGTGCCTGGCTGGACCTCCGCTTCCGTGCGTTTGATATCACCGCGTGTCTGCCGTCGATCCGTGTCCCGGTCCTGGGGTTGCAGGGCGCCGACGATCCCTATGGTTCCCCGGACCAGCTTGATGCGCTGACCGACCACGTCCGGGTCCAGGTGAAGACCCGCCTGATCCCGGATGCGCGCCACGCCCCGCATCTGGAAGCGAAGAACGAGACCCTGGCCGCGATCACCGGCTTCGCCCTGGACCTGCCCCAATGATCGACTTCCAGACAGACCCGTCCCGTTATCGTCATTGGAAACTATCCTTTGACGGCCCGGTCGCGACACTGACCATGGATGTCGACCCGGATGCGCCGCTGCTGGGTGGGTATGAGTTGAAGCTGAACTCCTATGACCTGGGCGTGGACATCGAACTCGCCGACGCTGTCCAGCGCCTGCGGTTTGAACATCCCGAGGTCCGTGCCGTCA
Organism: Acetobacteraceae bacterium; assembly: GCA_947476855.1. The sequence continues at coordinate 1,340 of CANJSR010000123.1, read as the reverse complement.
TCCTCCGCTCCGCCCGCGACAACGTCTTCTGCGCCGGGGCCAATATCCGGATGCTTGGCAAGGCGTCGCATGGGCACAAGGTGAACTTCTGCAAGTTCACGAATGAAACCAGGTTGGCGATCGAGGATGCCTCGGCCCATTCCGGCCAGCGGTATCTGGCGGCGATCAGCGGCAGCGCGGCGGGCGGCGGGTATGAACTGGCCCTGACGGCCGATCATATCATGCTGATCGACGATCGCCGTTCCACCGTGTCGCTGCCGGAACTGCCGCTGCTGGCCGTGCTGCCCGGCACTGGCGGCCTGACGCGCCTGACGGACAAGCGCCGCGTCCGCCGGGATCGCGCCGATGTCTTCTGCACGACTGAGGAAGGCGTGCGCGGCAAGCGGGCCGTGGAGTGGCGACTGGTGGATGAGATCGTGCCACCATCAGCGTGGGAGGAACGCGTTCGGGCGCGCGCGTTGGCGATGGCTGGCGATGGTCCGGCGCCGGCCGGCATCCGCCTGGATCCATTGCGGCGGACGATCGAAGAGGGCCGCGTCACCTACGATCTCGTGACCGTCGACCTGCATCGCGCGGAACGGCGCGCCACGATCACGATCAGCGGGCCGGCTAGGGTCGATGGAGAAGGCTGTGACTTCTGGCCCCTGGCGATGGCGCGCCAACTGGATGACGCGATCCTGCATCTGCGCCTGAACGAACCCAGCCTCGGCCTGCTGGTGTTCCGGACGACGGGCGATCCCGCCCGCGTCCTCGCCGTCGACGCAATGCTGGAGGCGCGCCAGGACGAGTGGCTGATCCGCGAAATCCGGTTGCTGCTGAAACGGGTCTTCAAGCGCATCGATATGACCGCCCGCAGCCTGGTCACGCTGATCGAGCCCGGAAGCTGCTTTGCCGGCACGCTGTGCGAACTCGCCTTCGCCGCCGACCGCTGCGTGATGCACGAATCCGCCACGATGACGCTGTCACCCATGAACTTCGGCGCCTACCCGATGGGCAACGGCCTGACTCGCCTGCAAGCGCGCTTCCTCGGCGAACCCGAAAGCCTTGATGCCGCCCACACCACGATCGGTTCGGCCCTGGACGCGGCCGCCGCCGACGAACACGGCCTGGTCACCACCACATCCGACGCCATCGACTGGGAAGACGACGTGCGGATGCTGTTGCAGGAACGCGCTTCCTTCTCCGCCGACGCCTTGACCGGCCTGGAGGCCAACCTCCGCTTCGCCGGACCCGAAACGATGGAAACCCGCATCTTCGGCCGCCTGACCGCCTGGCAGAACTGGATCTTCCAGCGCCCCAACGCGGTTGGAGAAACCGGCTCTCTGAAACGCTATGGTTCC
>CANJSR010000122.1 GCA_947476855.1 Acetobacteraceae bacterium | reverse complement strand
CAGGACCTGACGCGCCGAATGGACGGCGCGATCGACACGTTGAAGCGCGAATTCAACGGATTGCGCACCGGGCGGGCCCATCCTGGCCTGCTCGAACCCGTGCGCGTGTCTGCCTATGGCAGTGAAATGCCGCTGAACCAGGTGGGCTCCATCGGCGCGCCGGAGCCGCGCATGCTGACCGTGCAGGTGTGGGACAAGTCGATGATCGGGGCCGTCGAAAAGGCGATCCGTGATTCCGGCCTGGGCCTGAACCCGGCGGCCGACGGCATGGTCGTGCGGGTGCCGATCCCGCAGTTGACGACAGATCGCCGCAACGAACTGGTCAAGACCGCGCATAAGTATGCCGAGGGCACGCGCGTCGCGGTCCGTGGCGTGCGTCGCGACGGCATGGAGCAGATCAAGGCGCAGGAAAAGAAGCACACGATCGGAGAGGACGTGGCCAAGACCTGGTCCGACGAGGTGCAGAAACTGACCGACCAGTACATCAAGAAAATTGATGAGACGCTGGCCGAGAAGGAAAAGGACATCAAGCAGGTCTGATTCCGGAACCCGGCCGTGGCGGCAACCGCTCAACCCGTTGAATCGACCCCGGCCGATAAAAAGGCGGCGCCCGACTGCGCGCCGCCCGTCCACGTCGCGATCATCATGGATGGCAACGGCCGCTGGGCCTCGGCCCGTCATCTGCCCCGTATCGCGGGCCATCGCGAAGGCGCCCGTGCCGTCCGACGCACGATCGAGGCCGCGATCCAGAACGGCGTCGGCTGGCTGACGCTCTATGCCTTCAGCAGCGAAAACTGGCGCCGCCCACGGACCGAGGTGCTGGATCTGACCGGCCTGCTGCGCCAGTACCTTCGCAGTGAGATCGCCGAACTCAAGGCCAATGGCGTCCGTGTGCGGATCATCGGCGACCCAGAGCGATTCGATCCCGATATCCAGCGTGACCTGGCCGCCGCCGAACGGGATACGGCCCATAACGACCGGCTGAACCTGACGGTTGCCCTGTCCTACGGCGCGCGCGGAGAGATCGTGCGGGCCGCCCGTGCCATTGCCGAGGCCGCCAAGGCCGGCCAGCTCGATCCCGACACGCTGGACGAGGCCGGATTCGCCCGCTTCCTGGCCACGGCTGATATGCCGGACCCGGACCTCGTGATCCGTACTTCGGGCGAACAGCGGCTGTCGAATTTCCTGCTGTGGCAGGCGGCTTATGCCGAGTTCGTGTTCATGGACGTGCTGTGGCCCGACTTCGGCGAAGCCCATTTCGCCGCCGCGTTGCGCGAGTATGCCGGGCGGGAGCGACGGTTCGGTGCCCGCCCTGGCTGAGACACCCCGTCGCTGGACAGACCTGCGGATGCGGGTCCTGTCGGCTGCCGTGCTGGGCCCCGCCGTCCTGGCCTGCGTCTGGTTTGGCGGTTTACCATTTCTCGCCCTGGCAATCGCTGCGACCGCCGGACTGGCGGTGGAGTGGGCGCGCCTGTGCGGCCTGCGCGACGGAGACCGCCCGACCTGGGCTCTGGTCGCCGGCACCATGATCGCCGTGACTCTCGCCGGCATGGACCAGCCCTTGGCATCCGTCCTGGTTCTGGCCGTGACTGTCCCGGTCGTGGCCGTGCTCGCCGGATCGGGGCGGCTGATGCCGTTGCTGCTGGGGGTTCCCTATGTCGGACTCGGCATGGCGGCGCTCGCCTGGCTGCGGGAAGACGCCGAAGCGGGGCGCGCCGAACTTCTGTTCCTGATGTTGCTGGTCTGGGCGAGCGATATCGGCGCCTACATGACCGGACGTCTGGTCGGTGGTCCCAAGCTCGCGCCGTCGATTTCGCCCAACAAGACGTTGTCCGGCGCGCTGGGTGGGCTGGTGACGGCGGTCGGCGTGGCGCTGCTGGTTTCCTATATCGTGCAACCGCCTGGATCGGTCGCGCGGACCATTCTGCTGGCCGCGATCCTGGGAATCGTCGCGCAGGCCGGCGATCTTTTTGAAAGCGCGATCAAGCGGCAGGTCGGCGCCAAGGACTCGGGGCACCTGATTCCCGGTCATGGCGGGTTGCTGGATCGCCTGGATGCGTTGCTGGCCGCGGCGCCCATCGCGGCTCTGCTGGCGTTGGCCTCGGGTCGGGGAGTAGTGTTTTGGGAATGACGCCCTCATCACCCTCGGCCGACGCGCCGCGCACTGTCACCATCCTTGGCTGCACCGGCAGCGTCGGGACGCAAACGATCGATCTTCTGCTGGCCCAGCCGGACCGCTACCGGGTCAAGGCGCTCGTCGCCGGCAGCAAGATCGAGCTGCTGGCCCAGCAGGCCCGCCAGTTGCGGGCGGAGCGTGCGGTCGTCGCCAACCCCGATTGCTACCAGGGCTTGAAGGACGCGCTGGCCGGCACGGGAATCGAGGTCGCCGCCGGCCTGGATGCGGTGGTCGACGCCGCGGCGATGCCGGCCGACTGGACCATGGCCGCGATCACCGGCGCCGCCGGCCTTGCCTCTACCCTGGCGGCGATCAAGCGCGGCAAGGCCGTGGCCCTCGCCAACAAGGAGGCCTTGGTCTGCGCCGGAGAGGTCATGCTGCGCGCCGTACGGGAAGCCGGCGCCACGCTGCTGCCCGTCGATTCGGAACACAACGCCATCTTCCAATCCATGGCCGACGGGAATCGGGGCGCGATCGAGCAGATCATCCTGACCGCGTCCGGCGGCCCGTTCCGCCTGTTCACGCTGGAGGAAATGGCCCGTGTGAAGCCGGAAGCCGCGCTGCGTCATCCAATCTGGTCGATGGGGCCGAAAATCACCATCGATTCGGCCACGATGTTCAATAAGGGGCTGGAGGTCATTGAGGCCGCGCGCCTGTTCGACCTCGATGAATCGGCGATTGGTGTGCTGATCCACCCGCAGTCCGTGATCCACGGCATGGTCTGCTACCAGGACGGCTCCGTCCTCGCACAGCTCGGCTCTCCCGACATGCGTATTCCCATTTCCCATACCCTCGCGTGGCCCGCCCGCATGCCCACGAGTTCCAAGCGCCTCAACCTCGCCGAGGTCGCGCGTCTGGAATTCGCCGAACCCGACCTGCTTCAGTTCCCCGCTTTGCGCCTGGCGCGGGAGGCATTGAAAGCAGGGGGCGGAACCCCAGCTATTCTGAATGCGGCGAATGAAGTCGCGGTCGACAGCTTCCTGAAAGGGAAGATCGGTTTCCTCGATATCGCGGGCACGGTTGAACGTGTGCTGGAGAAGCTTGGGACGCCGCCGGCCGACTCGCTTGACGCCGTGATCGAACTCGATGCCACCGCGCGCCGTACCGCCCATGGCCTGACTCAGGCCGTGGCCGCCTGACACCGGAGATTATTGCCACCGTGTTGTCTGCTTTTCCCGATCTGCTTCGCACCGTCCTGGCCTTTGTCGTCGTCCTGGGCGTTTTGGTTTTTATCCACGAACTCGGCCACTACCTCGCGGCGCGTTGGCGCGGCGTGCATGTGGAGGCGTTCTCGGTCGGCTTCGGCCGAGCCTTGACGCAATGGACGGATAGAAGGGGGACGGTGTGGAAGGTGGCGTGGCTGCCGCTGGGCGGCTACGTCAAGCTGCACGGGCAGGAGCGTCCGCAGGACGTGTCGCCCGAGGTGCGCGCCAGTTGGCTGCCGGGCCAGACCTTCCACGACAAATCCGTCGGATCGCGGGCGATCATCGTCGCAGCCGGTCCGATCGCGAATTTCCTGCTGGCAATGGTCCTGTTCGCGATCCTGTTCATGGTCAGCGGCCGGCCCGTGACCGTGCCGGTTGTGGGAGAAGTCCTGCCTGACGGCGCGGCCGCGCGTGGCGGGATGGTCGCCGACGACCGCATCCAGTTCATCAATGGCGAGGAGATCGTCACGTTCGAGGACGTGCAGCGAATCGTGTCCGCCAATCCTGCAACCCGGCTTTCCATCACCGTCGAGCGTGACGGCGGGCCGAAGGAACTCTCGGTCCTGACGGATTCCCGTGAATCGAACGGGCGCAAGGTTGGCCTGCTGGGCATCCGTGGCGGCAAGGTCGAGTATCAGGCCCTGGGTCCGATCGACGCCCTGATCGGCGGGATCACGCAGACCTGGCGGGTGACGATGGACACGCTTTCCGGCGTCGGCCAGATGATCACCGGCAGCCGCGGGACCGAGGAGTTGGGCGGCCCGCTGCGGATCGCCCAGCTATCCGGCCAGGTTGCCAGCATCGGGCTGGCCAGCATGATCTCCTTCATTGCCGTGCTGTCGGTAAACCTTGGTCTTATCAACCTGTTTCCCATCCCCGTGCTGGATGGCGGACACCTTGTATTCTATCTGGCGGAGGCGATTCGCGGTCGCCCGCTGTCCATGCGGGCGCAGGAATATGGCTTCCGCGCGGGCATCGCGGTGCTTGGTGGACTGTTTGTCTTTGCCACTTGGAACGACCTGACGCAGATCGGTTTGTTCCGCTGGGTTGCCGGCCTGATTGGCTGATCGGCGGGGCGGCGGGCAATCGCCTCTTGCTCTTGGCGCGTGGCTGCGTCATCTGGCGTGAGCCGGACGGCGCGGGTAAGGTCCACCTCCCGCACTTCGTACGGCTCCGCCGGACGCAGCCGCCGCTCGGCGCGGGAATAGGGAGTCCAGCCGTTTGATGCCGATACGCGCCGTTCGCCTTCTCGCGGGATCCCTGGTCGCCGCTCTTGTCCTTTTCCCGGCGGTTGCGCAGCGGTCACCCGCGCCGCGACCCGTACCGGCCGCGGCAGCGGGCGGTGCGGTGCAGTCGATCAAGGTCGAGGGTAGCCAGCGAATCGAGGAAGGCACCATTCGGTCCTACATGCTGATCCAGGCAGGGGACCGTTTCGACCAGGACCGCATCGACCGCAGTCTGAAGACGCTCTACGCGACCGGCCTGTTCCAGGACGTGCAGATGCTGCGCTCGGGCGACACGCTGATCGTGCGGGTCGTCGAGAATCCGCTGGTCAACCGGGTTGCGTTCGAAGGCAACAAGAAGCTGACCGACGAACAGTTGCGGCCCGAGGTGCAGGTGCGCCCGCGCGCGGTGTTCACCCCCGCGACGGCCGAGATCGATCGGAAGCGAATCCTCGATCTGTATGCCCAGCGCGGCCATTACGACGCCTCGGTCGATCCGCAGATCATCCGGCTGGATCAGAACCGGGTCGACGTCGTGTTCCAGATCACCGATGGCGTTTCCACGCTGGTCAGCAAGATCGCGATGGTCGGCAACAAGGCGTTCAGCGAAAGCCGCCTGACCGAGGTCATCAGCAGCCGCGAGGAGCGGTGGTGGAAGTTCCTGTCCACATCAGACCAGTACGACCCTGAGCGGCTGAACTTCGATCGTGAGCTGCTGCGCCGGTTCTATCTGAAGAATGGCTACGCGGACGTCCAGATCAGCGACCCGACGGCCGAACTGTCCCCTGACCGCAAGGCGTTCTTCGTCACCTTCAACATCAAGGAAGGGGAGCGGTATCGCCTGGGCAAGATCAGCGCGACCTCCCAGCTTCGGAACCTCAGCTCCGACGACGTCATCCCGCTGATTCCCTTCAAGGAGGGGGATTGGTACGACGGCGACGCGGTCGGCAAGGCCGCCGACTCGATCGAGGAGCAGATCCACAACCGCGGTTATGCGTTCGTGGAGGTGAAGCCTCGTGTCGTCCGCGACGCCGCCAAGCGCGAAATTTCAATTACCTACGAGGTCGGCGAAGGCCCGCGGGTCTATGTCGAGCGGATCGACATTTCGGGCAACCTCCGCACCAAGGACAAGGTCGTCCGCCGGGAGTTCCGTATCGCCGAGGGTGACGCGTTCAACGCCGAGGCGATCCGCCGGACGCGTTCGCGCCTGATGGACCTCGGCTACTTCACGAATGTCGACATCAACACCGGGCCTGGGTCCTCTCCGGACAAGGCGGTCGTGCAGACCAACATCACCGAGCGCGCGACGGGTGAACTGACCCTGGGTGGCGGTTACTCGACGGACGCCGGGCCGCTGCTCGATCTCGGGTTGGCCGAACGCAACATGATCGGCACCGGGATCAACGCCTCGATCCGCGGTGTGCTGGCCGAGAAGCGGAGTTCGGTGAACCTCTCGATCACCGATCCCTACTTCCTGGATCGTAACCTCGTCGCCGGTTTCGACGCGTTCCTGATCCAGACGAACTTCCTGGGCACGCAGCCCTATGACGAAAAGCGCGTCGGTTTCGCGCTGCGCGCCGGCTATGACTTCAATGAGAATCTCCGGCAGGTCTGGAGCTACTCCCTCGTCAACCGCGATGTGTTCAACATCAGCGCCGCCGCCAGCCCGTTCATCCTGAACGAAGCCGGCACGACCCTGCTGTCGCAGATCAGCCAGGTCCTGACGTTCGACTATCGCGACAGCCGCATCGCGCCGCGCAACGGCTTCATCGTCGAACTCGGCACCGATTTCGCCGGGCTTGGCGGCGACGTGGCGTTCATCCGGACGAACGTGAGCGCGGCCTACTACTACTCGCTCGAAAAATACCTGGGCCATCAGGACTGGGGCATCAAGGTCGGTGCCGGTGCCGGTTACCTCGCGTCCATCAGCAGCAAGGAGCGGATCATCGACCGCTTCTTCCTGGGCGGCGAAAACCTGCGTGGCTTCCAGATCGGTGGCGCCGGTCCGCACGACATGGTCACGGGCGATCCGCTGGGTGGGCGCGTGATGTGGACCCAGACGACGGAACTGCGGTTTCCGCTGCCGGTCCCGGCGGACCTTGGCCTGACCGGCCGAGCGTTCGTTGATGTCGGGTCGTTGACGGATGCGAGCTTCAACAACGCGAATTCCTGCGTGTATGCGAACGGCACGACCTGCCAGATCGCGCAGTCATCCACGCCGCGGGTCGGCGCCGGCCTGGGCGTTTCCTGGCGCACACAGTTCGGCCTGATCAACATCGACGTCACCCCGTTCGTGGTGAAACAGGCTTACGATCAGACCCAGGTTTTCCGATTCGGCTTTGGCACGAGGTTCTAGTGGCTCCTATCCGTTCATCCGCTGCCATCGCGATCGCGGCCCTTGCCGCGGCGCTGCTCGCGCAGCCTGTCTCCGCGCAACAGCAATCCAACCCGGGCTGGTTCGTGCCCGGGCAGGGTCAGCCGCCGCGTGCGCAACCCCAGGCCCAGCCGCGTCCGCCTTCCCGCCCCGCCGAAGGGCAGCAGGCTGGCGATGCCGAGGCGGCGGCCGATCCGGGCGCGGAAGGCGCTCCGCCGATCTCTCCGCAACAGTTGCAGGTCATGCTGCCGCCGGCGCCCGAGGTTCCCCCGATCCCCAAGGGTGCGCCGCCCCCGGCGGCCGTCATCGGCGTCCTGTCCGTGCCGGACGTGCTGCGGATTTCCAGCGCCTATCAGCAGGCCGACAAGGAACTAGGGATTCGACGCCAGAAGTTGAACGAGGACGCGCAGAAGGAGCAGATCGCTCTGCGTGATCTCGGGCAGGCCTTTGCATCCCAGCGCGCCAAGCTCACGCCTGACCAGATCCGGGCGAAGGAGCGTGAGTACCAGAACCGCATCAACGAATCCCGCCGCAAGTTCGGTGACCGGGAGCGGATCATCCGCGAAGCCGGCCAGTACGTGATGGCGCAGATCGACCGCATGCTGGAAATCATCGCCCACCAGGTCGCGACCTCGCGCGGCGTCAACGTGGTGCTGAACCGGGCGCAGCTTCTGGGCACGACGCCGGAGTTTGATCTGACGCCGCAGGTGGTCGAGGTGCTGAACCAGGTGCTGCCGACGGTTGTGATCCCGCCGGACGGCGTTTCTCCGCTGGCCATGGCGCAGCAACTCAGCGCCTCGCCGAAGCCTGAGACGGCCCCCGCGGCTGGTGGCGCGAAGCCGCCGCCGAAGAACTGATCTCGGGACGGGGCGGCGTGGTGGAACGGCCTGCGATCGCGGGCGATCCCCGCTTTTTCCAGCGCAACGGGCCTTTCACGCTCGCCGCCGTCGTGGATGCGGCGCGGGCGGAGGCGCCGCCACGGCGTCTGATGCTGACCGGCATCGCGCCGTTGCAGACCGCGATGCCCGATCAGGTGAGTTTCCTGGATAACCGCAAATACGCGACCGCGCTGGATGCGACCCAGGCGGGGGCGGTGATCGTGCACCCCGACATGGCTGAGCGTGTGCCGGAAACGGCCGTCGCGATCGTGACGCGGGAGCCGTACCTGGCCTGGGCCAGGGCGGCGGCGTTGTTCTTCCCTCTGCCCCCCGTGGCGCCCGGTGTTCACCCATCGGCCGTCGTTGCCGCGGACGCCCTGATCGACCCGAGCGCCGAGATCGGACCGCTGTCGGTGATCGGCGCGGGCGCGGAAATCGGGCCGCGCTGCCGGATCGGTCCGTTGGCCGTGGTGGGCGATGGCGTCATCATGGGCCGCGACTGCCGGATCGGCGCCCACGTCACGATCAGCCACGCGATGATCGGCGACCGGGTGTGCCTTTACCCTGGGGTCCGGGTCGGTCAGGACGGATTTGGATTCGCGGTCGGGGCGGAGGGGTTCGTGTCCGTCCCCCAGATCGGGCGGGTCATGATCCATGACGACGTCGAAATTGGGGCCAACACCACGATCGATCGCGGCTCGATGCACGACACCGTGATCGGCGCGGGCACGCGGATCGATAACCTTGTGCAGATCGCCCACAATGTCCGGATCGGACGGGCCTGCGTCATCGTCTCCCAGGTCGGCATCTCGGGCTCCGCGACGCTGGAGGACCAGGTGATGTTTGGCGGCCAGGCCGGACTGGTCGGCCATGCCAATATCGGCCGGGGCGCGCGGATCGGCGCGCAGGCGGGCGTGATGGGCGACGTGCCGGCGGGGGCCGAATGGGTCGGCAGCCCGGCACAACCGGCACGCGGGTTCTTCCGGGAACTCGCGACGTTGAAACGCATGATTCGCGACTATACGGGCGCCAGACGCTCGGGCGGTGACCCGGGACGTGGCGATCCGGAAAAGGGCACCAGGTCAGGTACGGATTGAACGAGATGGATCAGCCAGCAGCATCCCAAACGCCCCAGGACGCCGGCCAGGACCGGGACGTCCTCGACATTCAGCAGATCATGCAGGCGATCCCGCATCGCTATCCGTTCCTGCTGATCGACCGGGTGGTGGAGGTCAAGAAGAACGTCTCGGCGGTCGGGGTGAAGAATGTCTCGGTCAACGAATCCTTCTTCGCCGGGCATTTCCCTAACCATCCCGTGATGCCGGGCGTGCTGATCATTGAGAGCATGGCGCAGACCGCCGCTGTCCTGGTCGTGGAGACGCTCGGGCCGGATGCGCAGGGCAAGGTCGTGTATTTCATGTCGATCGAGGGTGCGAAGTTCCGCCGCCCGGTCGTGCCCGGCGACCAGATGCGGGTGGAGGTGGTGAAGGAGCGCAACCGCGGCAACGTGTGGAAGTTCCATGGCGTGGCCCGCGTGGATGGCGCGACCGTGGCCGAGGCGACCTTCGCCGCGATGATCATGGACCGCGCCGCGCCGATCTGATTTCGTCACGGAGTCGTTCTGTCCCAGGGCTGCCGTCTTTTCGCCTGATTTCCGGTAGATCAAGGCGTTACGAGGTTGGGAGCGGGCCAGAGGGGAAATATCGGGCAACAATGTTTGAGTTGGTTGCCACTCCCCTGGCCCATACCCTGATCCTGCCAATAATGGCCTGCCATGTGGACGGAATCGCGCTTTTATGGATGCCATGCCTGACCTGAGCGCGCCACGCGCCGTCGCGACCACGATCCACCCCAGCGCCATCGTCGATGCCCGGGCGCGCCTGGGCGTGGGCGTGACGATCGGCCCGTTCTGCACCGTCGGCCCCAACGTAACGATCGAGGATGGGGCGACCCTGGTGTCGCATGCCGTGGTCGATGGCCACACGCGCATCGGCCCCGATGTCATGCTGTATCCGTTCTGCACCGTGGGCCTGGCCCCGCAGGACCTTAAATATCACGACGAACCGACCCGGTGTGAAATCGGAGCCCGGACTCTGGTGCGGGAACACTGCACCATCCATCGCGGCACCGCGACCGGGAAGGGCATCACGACCGTCGGCACGGACTGCATGCTGATGGCCGTGGCCCATGTCGCGCATGACTGCACCCTGGGCAACCACATCATCGTCGCGAACAACGCGGTGATGGGCGGGCATGTCTCGATCGGCGACCATGCCGTGATCGGCGGCGCCGCGGCCATCCACCAGTTCGTGCGGATCGGCCGAGCGGCGATGATCGGCGGGGTGTCGGGGGTGGAGGCGGATGTGATTCCGTTCGGCAGCGTGATCGGCAATCGCGCCAAGCTGGCCGGACTGAACGTCATCGGCCTCAAGCGGCGGGGTTTCGACAAGGCCCAGATCCAGCGCCTGCACGTCGCCTTCCGCACGTTGTTCCGTCACGAGGGCGTGTTTGCCCAGCGGGTCGAGGAAGCGCGCGCCCAATATGCCGGTGATGCGCTGGTCGAGGAGGTGCTCGCCTTCATCGATACGCCCGGCCGTCGTGGCCTGATCAGGGCGGAGTAACCTGGCCAGCCCTTGCGGCCGGACGGTTACAGCGGTTAAGGAGCCTCATGCGGATCAATACACACTCTGCGCGACGCTGGCTGCCGGTGTTGGCCGCGGGCTCGCTCGTTACCCTCACGGGATGCGGTGAAAGCAATCTCGCGCGCACCTTCGGTCTGACCCGGGATGCGCCCGACGAATTCATGGTCACGACCCAGGCGCCGTTGTCCATGCCGCCGGATTTCAACCTGCGGCCGCCGCGCCCGGGCGTCGTCCGGCCGCAGCAGCGGCCGGAGCGGGAGCAGGCGGAAGAGGCCCTGGTGCCGCAGTTGGCGCTGACCGGGCCCGCCACCGGCGCGCCCAGCCGTGGTCAGGCTGCCTTGCTGGACGAATCGGGTCCGGCCGTGTCGTCCGACGTGCGTCAGCGGGTCGACCAGGATGCCAAGCTGGAACAGGCGAGCGACAGCTTCCTCGACAAGGTCCTGACCTGGCGCAAGGAAGACACCCGCAACCTCGAGGTTGACCCCGAGAAGGAAAACCAGCGCCTGCGGCAGAACGCGGCCCTGGGCCAGAGCAACGCCGGCGGCGTCACGCCGACGATCAAGCCCAAGCGGGAAACCTGGTTCCAGAAGCTGTTCGGCTGGATGTAGCGGACCCTGGGGGCGGATCAGGTTCGCATCCGCTCCCGATGCAGGTTGTACAGGCCGGCCGCGGCGATGATCACGGCGCCGATCAGCGTGGTCCATGACGGTACCTCGTTGAACACGAGGTAGCCCGCCAGCCCGCCCCATAGCAGCATCGTGTATTCATAGGGCGCGAGCGCCGAGACCGGCGCCAGTCCATAGGCCCGCGTGTAGACGCAATGCGCCAGTCCGCTCGATATCCCCAGGAAGATCAGGCACACCCAGACAGCGGTGTCCATGTCTCCGCCGGGAGGGAAGAAGGGCAGTATCAGCAGGCCTGACAGAACGTGGGAGATCAGGAGCCAGAACGCCTGGCATTCGGGCGTTTCGGTGGTGGATAGCTGGCGCGTCATGATGCGGGTGACCGACATCGCGACAATCCCCACCAGCAGCAGGATGACCACGGGCTTCCACAGGTCTCCACCGGGCTGGAGCATGACCAGCACGCCCAGGAACCCCAGCACGGTTGAAAGCGTGCGGCGCCAGTGGATACGCTCCCCCAACATCGGGATCGCCAGGACCGTCATGATCAGCGGCGCGGTG